>NZ_MQSY01000014.1:0-77385 GCF_001921245.1 Aeromonas sp. YN13HZO-058
GCCAAGGCCACAGAGGTATAGTGTGAAAAAAGCCAATAAAAACAATGCCAGTCAGGCTTAACTGACTGGCATTAGGGCCAGTGGCCCTCTTTTTACTGCAAGTTGCTGCGTTTAAACAGACAACAACTCACTGTGAATAAAGAAAAATTTACGATCGCTCAAAGCATGATCAATTACTGGGTCAGATCCTTGTCGATCCAGTATTTGGAGCCGGAGATATTGGCATCAAACAACAGGCCTTTCTCGCCAATCTGGTAGATCGCCATGCCGCCGTTGTATTTGGCGGTCAGCTCGGCACTCTCCTTGCCGGCCACCACCCCCACTTCGGAGGTGGCCTCCCAACCCTGAGCCACGAAGGCATCGAATCTGGCCTTGTCTTCGAACAGGATCACCTGCTGATAGAACTTGCCGCCGATCCCGGCCGCCAGACCCGCGCCAAACATCTTCATATAGGTGTGCTTGCCGTTTTTGCGATTGACCGCCACCCCGGCGCCCTGATTGGTATGCAGCATCAGGGAAAACTTGCGCGAATCGAACACCGCATAGCCATAAGCCTTGTCAAACAGCAACTTGGCTGAGGGTTGCTCGTTGAACAACCGCACCAGTGCGGTATCTGCCATGGTGTTAAGGGCCAGCCGGGCCTCTTGCGCCGTCTTTGGATTCAACATCTCGTCGAGCTTCTTGTCGGCGACTTTCAACCACTCCTTGCCGGTCGCGATGCTCTTGTCGGTCCAGACTCCGGCGGTGTTGAAAGCATCCTCACCCCAGGCGGAGATGGAGGCCCAACTCTTCTTGGAAAAATCGCTGACATCCTGCCACACCTCCTTGCCGGTCTCGCTCACCGCCGTCCCGAGATCGGAGGCAGCGGCCTTGAGCTTGGCCCAGTCGGCATAACAGGGTGAGAAGGCCAGACTCAGTGACAAGGCCAGCAACCAGTTGCGATTGTTCATCTTCTTGCTCCCATTCCGTGTTACCCGTTTAGCCGCCCTCTCACCCGCAGCTCGGGTGATGGCCAACATAAACGGGTTTGTCGTGCATGTCGTGCGCAGGTCATCTGCGCATTATCGGGACGACGCGCCATGGAGGCAATCATTGAGTCCATCCTCACCTCACACTTGGCACACAAACCCGTGCGGCAACCAAAAAAAAAAGCTGCTCGCCAATGGCGAACAGCTTTGATGACAGCACAGGCCGGGGTGATTACTCGACCATCATCACCTTGCAGGTGTTGGTACTGCCCACGGTTTCCATCTTGTCACCGTGAGTCAGCAGCACCATGTCGCCGCTCTGCAGCAGGCCTTTGGCCTTGAGCACGTCCAGCGCGTCGCGACACACTTCGTAGACCGGCTTGGTCTCGTCACCGTCAAACATCACCGGGGTAACGCCACGGTAGAGGTTGGTCCAGGCCAGGGTCTTGTTGTGGGGAGACATGGCGAAAATCGGCAGACCGGAGCTGATACGGGACATCAGCAGCGGGGTGGTGCCGGATTCAGTCAGCGCCACGATCGCCTTGACCCCTTCCAGGTGGTTGGCGGCATACATGGTAGACATGGCCACTGCCTCTTCCACCGAGGTGAAGGTGTAGTTCATGCGATGGTTGGAGACGTTCAGGCTCGGGTGCTTCTCGGCACCGACACAGACGCTCGCCATGGAGGTAACTGTCTCGATGGGGAACTGACCGGCTGCGGTTTCGGCAGAGAGCATCACCGCATCGGTACCATCCAGCACGGCGTTGGCGACGTCCATCACTTCGGCACGGGTCGGCAACGGAGCGTTGATCATCGACTCCATCATCTGGGTCGCGGTGATGACCACACGGTTCAGACGACGAGAGTGACGGATCAGCTTCTTCTGTACGCCAACCAGCTCGGGGTCACCGATCTCGACACCGAGATCACCACGGGCGACCATGACGGCATCGGAACCGAGGATGATGTCTTCCATCGCCTCATCGGTCGCGACGGTTTCGGCACGCTCGACCTTGGCCACGATCTTGGCGTTGGAGCCTGCTTCACGGGCCAGCTCGCGGGCGTAGCGCAGATCATCGCCACAGCGCGGGAAGGAGACCGCCAGGTAGTCGACGTTCATCAGGGCCGCGGTCTTGATGTCTTCCTTGTCTTTCTCGGTCAGGGCCGGTGCGGAGAGACCGCCCCCTTTCTTGTTGATGCCCTTGTTGTTGGAGAGCGGCCCGGCCACGGTCACCGTGGTGTGAATGCGGGTGCCTTCAACCTGCTCGACTTTCAGTTGCACACGGCCATCGTCCAGCAGCAGGATGTCGCCCGGTACCACATCGTTTGGAAGGCTCTTGTAGTCGATGCCGACCTGCTCCTGACAACCTTCACCCTTGCCGAGTGCCGCGTCGAGAATGAACTTGTCACCGATGGCCAGATAGACTTTGCCATCCTTGAAAGTGGAAACACGGATTTTCGGGCCTTGCAGATCACCCATGATGGCGACGTGACGACCGAGCTTGGCAGCAATGTCACGCACCTGATTGGCGCGCAGGATATGGTCTTCAGCAGTGCCGTGAGAGAAGTTCATCCGCACCATGTCGGCCCCGGCGCGGATGATCCCTTCGAGGATCCCTTCGCGGTCGGTAGCCGGACCGAGTGTGGTTACAATCTTTGTACGTCTAGGCATGAAAGACTCCAATATGAAGTTGATATGACTTGAGATTCTGCCCCATCAAGCCCATGGCTCGATGCACCCGTTTGCAAACCATCTGGGTGGTTTTTGTTATTAAATTACAATACTACACCAAGGCGGGTGGCATAGACAGTCGGGGGCCGGAGCCCCCGACGGTTCAGGAAGAGTGCGGGGTTTCGAAGCGGGATTCGCGCAATCCCTCTTTCACTTTTTTCAGATTTTCGCGAAATTTCATCCCCCGGCGCAGGGTAAAACCGGTCGCCAGTACATCCACCAGCGCCAGCTGGGCGATGCGGGATGCCATCGGCATATAGACATCGGTATCTTCCGGTACATCCATGGAGAGCACCAGATTGCACTCGCGGGCCAGCGGGGAATCCTTGGCCGTCATGCCGATCACGGTGGCATCGTTCTCGCGCGCCAGCGCGGCGATCTCGACCAGCGCCTTGGTGCGGCCGGTGTGGGAGATCAGCACCACCACATCCCCTTCGCTGCTGTTGATGCAGCTCATGCGCATCATGACGATGTCCTCAAAACTCACCACCGGAATATTGAAGCGGAAGAATTTGTTCTGGGCATCGCGGGCAACGGCAGAGGAGGCGCCAAGGCCGAAGAAGCTGATCTTCTTGGACTGGGTCAGAATATCGACACAACGATTGATGGCGGAGATATCCAGGCTGTTTTTGGCGGCATCCAGACAGGCCATGGTGGATTCGAAGATCTTGGCGGTATAGGTATCCGGCCCGTCTTCCGCTTCCACATGACGATTTACGTAAGGGGTGCCATTGGCCAGGCTCTGGGCCAGATGGAGTTTGAAATCGGGAAAGCCCTTGGTATCGAGACGACGGCAAAAGCGGTTGACGGTCGGTTCACTGACGTCGGCCATCTTGGCCAGGGCGGCGATGCTGGAGTGAATAGCGGTCTGGGGAGACGCCAGGATCACCTCGGCAACCTTGCGTTCTGATTTACTGAAACTTTCCAAGTTGTTCGTAATTTTATCAAGGGTATTCATCATCACCACCAGGCGTTTTTGTAATTTAGCTTCAGTGTCTTTGCACTCAATCTACGGCTAAGCAGGTTTCCAATCAAGCTAAGGACTATACAAGACAAGCGGTTATGGCCACTAACGCCTGCCATACAAAGTATGACTCATCTCTAATTATTTCGTACTTTTCGTTACAAAACGTCACTTTACCGTGAAAGCGCTTACAAATGTTGCAAAGCAACAACACTGTGAGCAGGCGCACGTTTGTATCGATCCGGCGAGTGAGCGGGGCCCGGCTCGGATAGAATGGGCCGTCATAATCCAACAATAATCTCGGGACACCAGAGTCGTCCCCATCCTGTAACGAAGGAGTTGTTATGCAGCATACCCATGCGCTGGTCGGCGATGTCGGCGGCACCAATGCGCGTCTGGCCCTGTGTGAGCTGGCCACCGGTACTATCTCTCAAGCAAAGACCTACTCAGGTCTGGCCCATCCCAGCCTTGAAGCCGTGGTACGTCTCTATTTGGACGAACACAAGGTAGAAGTGGGTGAAGCCTGCATCGCCATCGCCTGCCCCATCAACGGTGACTGGGTCGCCATGACCAACCACAGCTGGGAGTTCTCCATCAGCGAGATGCAGAGCAATCTCGGGCTGGCTCGCCTGCAGGTGATCAACGACTTCACCGCCGTCTCGATGGCGGTGCCGGTACTGGCTGAATCGGATCGCATCCAGCTGGGTGGCGCGGCGCCAGTGGCTGGTAAACCCATCGCCATCTATGGCGCGGGCACCGGCCTTGGGGTCGCGCATCTGGTCAAAGCGGGCGAGCAGTGGCTAAGTCTGCCGGGTGAAGGGGGTCATGTGGATTTTGCCGCCAACAGCGAAGAAGAAGATGCGGTGCTGCAGGTGATGCGTGGCGAACTGGGTCATGTCTCGGCCGAGCGTTTCCTCTCCGGCCCGGGTCTGGTCAATCTCTATCGTGGGCTGGTGAAATCCGATGGTCGTGAGCCCGAGCCATTCGCCCCCAAAGACATCACCGAGCGCGCACTGGCCGGGGAGTGTCTCGATTGCCGTCGCACCTTGAGCCTGTTCTGCGTGCTGATGGGCCGCTTTGCCGGCAATCTGGCGCTCAATATGGGTACCTACGGCGGCATCTATATCGCTGGCGGCATAGTGCCACGCTTTCAGGAGTTCTTTACCGGTTCCGGTTTCCGGGTCGCCTTTGAAGACAAGGGGCGTTTCAAATCCTACCTCAAGGAGATCCCGGTGTTCCTGATCACCCATGAAGGGCCGGGGCTGCTCGGCGCGGGCGCTTACTTGCGCCAGTCGATGGGGATCAGCATCTGATTGAAGAGGGGCATGAGGCGGGATCATCCATGGTTCAGCCTCGATTCAGTGTGAATGGCATAAAGTAGCTGCACGTAACCAAGAGGGTTGTGCTTCACAAGGAGTGGAAAGCGACTCTCATCCGCTGGATACGTTTGTCACCTGACAAGCCTGAACTGTTTCAACCGGCCTTTTGGCCGGTTTTTTTTATGTCTGATATCCGGGATTACTGAGCCAGCGCCTTCAACTGCGCCTTGTCCGGCGGATTGTTCCAGTCGATGGGGCCGTGGGTAAAACGGTACTGCAACCGTGGCAGGCTGGTCTCCAGCCACTCTTCCCGAAAATAGGCATAACCCTGATCCCAATCCGGATCATTGGCCCAACCGCTCTGCAGAAAGTAGAGGCGAGTACCCTGCCCTTCCGGCACAAAGCGCAGGCACACCTGGGTCTTTTGCTGGCGGATATGGGGCAGGCTGGGCGGGAAATTCCAGCTGAAACTGAGCAGGTCATAGGGCATGACGGCCATGACCCGGCACCCTTCGCTGCCACGCTCTCCCAAGGGAGCATCAGGCCTGAAGTAGATCTCGAAAGGGCCATTCGGTTCGGCCACCATCAAACATTCGGGAGCCAGAAAACTGCGCAGACCGCTCTCGGTGGTCCATGCGTGCCAGACATCGTCTATGTGCGCCGGAACAAAAATGTTGCCTTCAATCTGTTTATTGTCCATAAATCAGCGATCCTCAAGCCATCCATACATGGGACTCCGGCAGTATAGCCCCATGGCAAATACAATGGACAGAGCTTAATCACACCCTTGTCATTTGCATCAGATTAAGCTGCCGCCACGCGGTTGCCTCAGCGAACAGTGACTTGACCCGGGAGGTCATCATGATCCGGCTCATGGAAGAACAAGACATTCCCCAACTGGCCCGGCTGTTTTTAAAGAGCCGCCGCCACACCTTTCACTGGGTCGATCCCGCCCGCTTCCGGCTCGAGGATTTCGAGGAACAGACACAAGGTGAACAGGTGTGGGTAGCCGAACAGGGGGGCAATATCTGCGGCTTTATCGCCATCTGGCAGCCCGACCACTTCGTCCATCACCTCTATGTATCAAGCGACTGGCACGGTCAGGGGATCGGGCGCGCCCTGCTTGAGCGGGGCCTCGCTGATTCGCCGCGCGGCTCGCTCAAGGTGGCAACACGCAACACGGCAGCATTAGCCTTCTACCATCGACTTGGCTGGCAAAACAGCGACGAGACCGGCCACTGCGAGGTCACCGGCCCCTGGTGCAAACTGCTCAGAAACTAGCGAGTCACTCCGCGCCTGCGCTTTGCGGCTGAACAGGCACCCGCGGTGCCGGGGGGAAGAACCAGCGGTAGAGATCGAACCAGCCATCTCGCTGGGCAATCACGACCTCGTGCACCGGGTCGCGCTGGAAGATCGCCACCTTGTTTTCGGTCAGCGGCACCCAGGCGTAATTGACCAGCGCATATTGCGACTGGATCAGGTTGTACTCGTTGAGATAGGAGTCATCGTTACCCGACTCGTGCAGCTGGGTGCGACTGTCGATGAGGTAAACAAGCTGGTTGAAGAAGGTCAGTTGAAAACCGGTCACCCGCCACTTCTCCCTGGTTGCCTCCTCCTCTTCAATCACGGTGATTTTTCCCCAGCGACACACCCCGTGATAGTTGACCCCGTTGGCCGACATCTTCAGCTCGTAATGACAGCCCAGACTGTTGATAAACATCCCGGCCACAAACAGCAGCACCAAAAGCAGTGGCAACAGCAGCAAGGTATTTTTCAGCGTTCGTTTCATCAGAGATCCCTTACAGCGTTTTTTCGAGCTCTTTATAGGAAAGCACGCGGACCTTGTGGCCGGAGACCAGCACCAGCGATGCCGGTTTGACTGGCGGCACGTCACTCCTGGCTTCCATCTGGCAAACAACGCCGGTCGGCGAGTCGGCACACTGCACATGGAGCCACTCGAAATGGAGATAACTGGCGACAAAGACCACCAGCACAGCCAGTACCAGATTGACGTAAACCAGACTCCTGGCCAGCATCGGCCGCCCGATACTGCCGAGGCAGGCGAGTTTGACACGGTCAGCGAAGGAACGGGCCGCGGCAGAAACAGGCTCTCTGATAGCCTCATTCTCAGGCCGTGGTGATGTCGACGATAACGGCTCAGCCACAGCGGGCGTGGGTTCGCTCACCGGCTCGGGCAAGAGCTCACTCTCTGTGGGCAGCGGCTTGCCGTAATCGCACTTCATCTTGCAGTTCAGATGAAGGGAGTAGCCTTTTTTCGGGGTGCTTCTGATATCCAGCGTCTGGGGGGATGACGCAAAGTGGCGGCGAATATTGGCGATGGCCACGTTCAGGGAGTTGGGGCTGATGGGGCGACCCAGCCAGCCGATGTCGAGCAGCAGATCCTTGTCGCACAGCTCGTCCTGATGATCGAGCAGATAGCTGAAAATAAGGCTCTCGGCCGATGACAAGCGCACCACTCTGGCGCTTTGCACGTTGTCCTTGTCGGCACAGAAGATCAGCTCTCGCCTTTTGACATCAAAGACATAATCACCGAAGTGATAGGCCGATATGTTATTGCCTGGCGCAGCCCCCGTCATACCAACCACCTGTTATTTGCATTCATCATGAAGAAGATGGGATTCCACGCCCGATGAGGCCAGATGGCGACTCAGGATGTAGTGTAATGGCGCGAAATTTTAATGGGTCGGGATCAGCGGCACAATAGATGCAATCAGGCATAAGCGGGGAAAATGAAAATATGCGTCCAGCGCTGTCGGAGTGCGTATTGGCCAGAGCATGATGCTACGATGCCCACGCGTCGCAGCCATGCCAATCGCAACAACCGCGGCGTGAGCATGGCTAAAAGCACCACGACCATACAGAGTGCCCTGTCCCTCACAACATCTCGCCGCTCCGCACAGTAAAGGGAACTGGCCCCGCAGGATGAACCGGCATCATCGGCGGGGCGGAGTTGACTGACTAGACCCGAAACTGCTTGAGCAGGGTGTCGAGCTGGGCCGACAACTGGCGCAGATCGCTACTGGCTTCGGCAACCTGTGCCACTCTGGCTGCGCTCTCGCTGTTGAGCGTCGCAATGCGGTTGACGCTGTGACTGACCGCCTCCGCCACCGAGTGCTGCTCCTCCGATGCCTGGGCGATATACATGTTCATCTCGCGGATCAGGCTGACCTGATTTTTTATCTTCTCCACCGAAGCCTGCACATCTGCCGCCTCGGCACCGGCCCGGGAGGCCTTCTCCTGGCTCTGTTGCATCCCGGCCCCGACATTCTGGGTCGCTTGCTGCAGCCGCTTGATGCTGGCACTGATCTCTTCCGTTGACTGGCGGGTACGGCCTGACAGGGTGCGCACCTCATCCGCCACCACCGCAAAACCGCGCCCCTGATCGCCCGCGCGGGCCGCCTCGATGGCAGCATTGAGGGCAAGTAAATTGGTCTGTTCGGCAATGCCGTTGATCACTTCGATGATGGTGCCGATGCTGCTGCTCTCGGTCGATAGGGTACGCATCAGCGTAGCGACCCGCTCCACCTCACCCACCAGCTGATGAATCGCCTCATTGGCATGGCCCGCCAGATGGTAACCCTGCTCCACATAGTGATTGGCCTCATCGGTGGCGCCGGAGGTTTTCACCGCGTTGCCAGCCACCTCCTGCACCGCCTGACTCATTTCGGTAATGGCGGTGGCGACCTGATCCAGCTCGGACTGCTGGGCGTCACTGCCAATACGGGTATCTGCCGAGAGAGTGTCGCAGCGTTCGGCATTTTGCAGCACTCCGGCGGACAGCTCATTAATCTCCGCCACCATATCCTGCAGCTTGGCAATAAAGTGGTTGATGTTGGTGGCCAGCGTCCCCATCTCATCCTGACGGTTGATCTTGAGTCGCCGGGTCAGATCCCCCTCCCCTTTGGCCAGATCAAATACCGCCTGATTCATCTGATGAAGTGGCCTCAGCACATTGCGGTGAATGAGCACCATCAGCAGTGCGATGATGCAGAGATCGAGCACCAGGATCTGCCAGACGGTGGTAAGCAACTGCTGGCGCAAGTGGGCCTGAATGGTGGCATCACTGGTTTGCACCAGCAATCGGGCCACGGTGTTTTTCTGGCCGCTGTCGTCATAGACCAGATCATATCCCCCATAGGCAGAGATATCGGCAGGCATGGCCGTCACGGGGATAATGGCGCCCGCCGTGTCACGGGCAAACCCGGCCACCAGCTTCTCCTTGTTGACCACCAGTAAAGTGCTGAGGATGTCGGCCGCCAGCTCGGACTTGAGCGATGCCTCGATGAAGGTCGATTCATAATTCCACAGAGGGCCGGGCAGGGAGAGCCGCAGCCGGCCGATAGCCTGTTCGACCAGCGCACTCTGTTTGCTGTAGCTCTCCGCTCTGGCGGCGTTGTAGTTGTAGGCACCAAACAATACCAGCAGCAGACTCACCGACAGGGAGGTCAACACGGCAATCCTGAACGTCAGACTTTTCCAATCCATGGCTTCCTCCCGGTTTTTACGACAGCCGGCGCAGTGCCCTTGCGTGGCACCTGCTATTGGTACTGTTACTGGTACTTGGCATTGATCTTGTCGATGGTGCCATCCGCCTTCATGGCGGCCAGGATCTCGTTGAGCCTGGTGATGAGCTCATCGGGCGTATCCTTGTTAAACGCCAAACTCATCTGGGTTTCCTTGAACACGAAGACCTGCTTGGGACTGGCGACTTTCTCCTTGTTGGCCAGATAGGGGGCCAGATACTGGCCGGTAGCCCAGAGATCGATGCGGCCTGCCTCCAGTTTCTTCACGTTGGCGGTATCGTTGGCCGCCAGCTGCAACTTGGTGAATCCCTGCGCCTTGAGATACTCGGCCGCTGCATCGCCGTTATAACCCCCCACCGAATACTGCTTGGCATCGTCCAGCGAAGAGACGGTGATATTGGCGGTCGAACTGGAGAAAAAGACCCAGTTGTTATTGACCAGCGGCCCGACCCACTTGAACAGCGCTTCCCGCTCCGGGGTACGGGTCGTAGAGTAGAGGGCGGTATTGGGGGTGCCAAGGGTATCTTCGTACGCTCGCTTCCACGGCATCAGGGTCAGCTTGTATTCAACCCCGGCACGCTTGAACAGCTCTTCGACCACCTCGGTCGACAGCCCGACAATCTTGCCCCCCTCCCCCTGCATGTTGAACGGCGGGTAATCCTCGGTCATCACGTTCAATGGCGCCGCCTGAACCGCGCTCATCGCCATCATGGAAGAGACTGAAAAAATTGCACTTTTCCACAGCAGTTGATAGTTCATTGCAACCTCGCTTTGCTTGCCATTCATCCCTGAACATCCGCCATTACCGATGGCGGTGCACGTCTGACCCGCCGGGGTCATGCCGGCTTTCACGGCTCGCCGCCCACCCATGTGCAGCAGCAAACAGATCCGGATTTGGCCAGCGCGCGATAAAACACCACTGGCGAGAGAGGCTCACAACGAATCGAGATGGAAAACATGCCAGAGCAGCATGAGGGAAGCGTGTGGACAGGGGCGGATAAAACCGGTGCCGTGCAACAGCGCCGTGGCAGAGAAGGGGCGCATCGTTCCATGACAGGGGTTTGGGAGAGAAATGATTGAAAACGCCAACATCCATTTTCCCATACAGCTCAAGGAGACCTCAGAGCCAAACCTGTCCTTTAGCTAAGGTCACGAAAAGAGATACGTCAAATGAGAGAGCTAACCTCCTCATCTGCTTCCAGATTACCTTCCTGATGGGCTCAGCCGAGCCGAAAACTGGCGCAAGAGACCTGAAAAACAGAAGGCCACCGCGAGGTGGCCTTCTCCAAATCAACAATGAACGTCTGGCGACACTCAATCCTTGGCGGCGTCCATCACACCCTCTTCGGAGTGTGCCGGCAGGATCAGATTGAGCAGGATGGCGGCAACGGAGGCCAGACCAACACCGGCCAGCGCGAAGTCACCAATCTTCATCTCCAGCGCACCGACACCCACGGTCAGGGTCACGGCGACGATGGCGATATTGCGTGACAGCCCCAGATCCACCTTGGATTCCACCAGGGTCTTGAGACCGATGGCGGCGATGGACCCGAACAGCAGCAGCATGATACCGCCCATTACCGGCATCGGGATGGAGGTGAGCAGCGCATTGAACTTGCCGAAGAAGGCCAGAATGATGGCAAACACGGCGGCCCAGGTCATGGTGACCGGATTGAAGTTGCGGGTGATCATCACGGCACCGGTCACTTCGGCGTAGGTGGTCACGGGTGGGCCACCGATGAAACCGGCGAAGCAGACACCGATGCCGTCACCGGCCAGTGTACGGTGCAGGCCCGGGTTCTTGGTGTAGTCCTGCCCGGTTACCCCACCGATGGCCAGCACGCCACCGATATGCTCGATACAGGGGGCAATCGCTACCGGCAGCATAAACAGGGCCGCGGCCCAGTTTATCTCCGGCGTTTCGAAGTGAGGCAGCGCCAGCCAGGGGGTGTTGATCAGACCGTCGAAGTTCACCTGGCCCATCAGCACGGCAGAGACATAACCGGCAATCACACCGCACAGGATGGGGATCAGCTTGATCCAGCCCTTGCAGAACACGGCTGCAATCAGGGTGACCGCCAGCGAGATACCGGCCAGCGTCAGCGCAGTTCCCGCAGGCACCACCTGCTCACCACCGGCACGACCCATCGCCATGTTGCAGGCAACCTGCGCCACGGAGAGGCCGATCACCATGATCACCGGGCCAATCACCACGGGCGGCAACAATTTGTGCACAAAGCCCATGCCCCGCACGCGAATCAGCGCGGCCAGGATGAAGTACATAAAACCGGCGGCAAACAGGCCAAACATGGTGGACGGCAATCCCCAGGTCTGGGTGGCGTAGATGATGGGGGCGATGAAGGCAAAGCTGGAACCGAGGAAAATCGGGACCTGGCGGCGGGTGCAGAGCTGGAACAACAGGGTGCCCACACCGGCGCCAAGCAGGGCCATGGAGGGGTTCAATCCGGTGAGCAGGGGCACCAGAACCATGGCACCGAAGGCGACAAACAGGATTTGCAGCCCGGCGACACTTTGCTTGACTAAGGAAAACATGGATGTCCTTAATTTTTTGATAACTGATGGGGATATTTATCACTTTTCAGTTATCACAAGACTTTTTCAAGGCACAAAATGAACACAAACGCGTCACTTGTTACCTTTTACTGCTTGGGGAAGGCATGAAACTGGCTTTTTAGGCGGGATTCGTTGCTACAAGCATCGAGTATGCGATTTTACGCATTATTGTGGCGAACGCCAATCGTTTTTCTGCCAGGTTTATTGAGATTGAATTCAACAGGGTGATGTTTTGTACGCCGGGTAAAGGAGATGGCGAAGGCGATAGCCCATCATCATGAGATGACTTGCGCTTTGGCTACCAGCTTGACAACCTGAGCGGAAAACCGCAGAAAAAAGGGGGTGGCCATGCCATCCCCCTTTACTATCAATGTGTTAGCAAAACCCGTTCGCGACCTATACCCGGCGATAGGGCAGGTAAACCGGCTCCCACATATGGTGGAGGATATGCTGCTGCAGATCCTGACCGATCAGCGGGTGGGAGGGATCCCGGCGCACGATATCTTTGAGCACCGCGGTCGCCACATGCACCGAAATGCTGCGCAGCTCGCGAATACGCGGATAGACGGAGCCCTGTGCCAAATCCTCCTCGCTCACGCACTCGGCCAGTGCAAAAGCGGCGGTGGTGAAGATATCCGGGGTGATCTCGCGGATCTGGCTAACAATCGCCGCCAGCCCCACACCGGGGAAGATAAAGACGTTGTTGCCCTGACCGATACGGTAATCCTTGCCCTCAAAAGCGACATCCTTGAACGGGCTGCCGGTGGCGACGATAGCCTTGCCGTTGCTCCAGCGGTAGATATCCTCCGGCAGCGCTTCACAGTTGGCGGTCGGGTTGGAGAGCGGGAACACCATGGGGCGCTCGCAGTGCTTTTGCAGCAACTGGATATGCTCTTCCTTGAAGGCACCACCCGAGCCGCTGGTCCCCAGCAGCACAGTGATAGGCACGTGGCGCAACACATCGGCCAGATTGGCCTTGCCCGCCACCTCGGTATCCCAGCCCGCCAGCAGCAGACCCGGCTTGGCATAGCGGCGTTTGTATTCATCGAGCCCTTCGCGGTTGTCACACACCAGTCCCTGGGTATCCAGAATGTAGATGCGATCACGCGCCGCCTGCGGATCCATCCCTTCGCGGATCATCCCCGCGCAGATCTGATCCGCGACGCCAACCCCGCCAGCACCGGCGCCATAGACCAGATAGTTCTGCTGGCCGAGGGTTTCCCCCTTGACCTTGACCGCGCCGATGATACCGGCCAGCACCACGGCGCCGGTGCCCTGAATGTCATCGTTGAACGACGGCAGCGCCTGCTGGTAGCGGGCCAGATTGTTGAAGGCGTTGGATTTGCTGAAGTCTTCCCACTGCAGCACGGCATTGGGGAAGTGACGCTTGACCCCCTGCACGAACTTGTCGATGAAATCTTCATATTCCTTGCCACGAATGCGCTTGTGCGGGCGGCCCAGATACATGGGGTCATCGAGCAGTTTCTGGTTGTCGGTACCCACATCCAGCGCGATGGGCATACAACAGGCAGGATGGATCCCGGCCCCCAGGGTATAGAGCGCCAGCTTGCCGATGGGGATCCCCATGCCACCGACCCCCTGGTCGCCGATCCCCAGAATGCCCTGGCTGTCGGTCACGACGATAATGCGGATCGACTTGGCATCGAAGTGACGGGCCTGGATCCCCATGTCATCCACGTTGTCGGGAGTGATATAGAGACCACGCGGCTTCTGGAAGCGGTGGCTGAACTCCTGACACGCCTTGCCGACGGTCGGGGTATAGATGTAGGGAGTCATCTCCTCCACATGGCGCGACAACAGAGCGTAGAAGAGGGTTTCGTTGCGATCCTGCAGCGCCCGCAGGTTCTGGTACTTCTCGATGTCGCTGCAGGCGCTCTTGAACCCTTCATAAACCCGTTCGAGCTGGGCTTCAAAGGTTTGCACCTGAGGGGGCAACAGGCCGTCGAGATCGAAATCGGCCCGCTCCTGTTCGGTGAAGGCAGTGCCCTTGTTGAGGTATCGATTGTTGAGCAGATCGGTGCCGGTCAGTGCAACGGGGCGAAAAGCCTGTCCCTGAGCATCTTTCCACAGCAGATATTGTCCGGTAGCCATAGTCATTCTCTTTGATTTACGTGAAATTGCCGTTCGGCAGGAGAGTAAGACTCATAATGAAATCAATCATATGACGTTTAATCGATCGGTTTTGTGAGCTTGGGCATACCCTGCGGCCAAAATAGGCGCCCGGCGCCCTCGGCGAGACAAATATCCACGGCAAGGAATGAGACTCATGTTAGCATTGCGGACAACCCAACCCCCTTAACCGCATTCCAGCCGGGAGTGACCCTGATGCCCTCGACTCAGCCAGCCTGCGCCCCCTTCTTGCTGCCATGCGCCTGATCCCGCTGCTTGCTCTGTGGTTGTGTCTGACCTGCCAGTCGGCTCTCGCCGCACCGGGGCGGGTGCTCAATATCATCGTCGGCGAGTGGCCCCCCTTTGTCTCGGAGCAGTCCAAACAGCACGGGCCGGTGGCCCATCTCATCCGCGATCTGTTCAAGGAGGCGGGCTATGAAGTGACGTTTCACTTCGCCCCCTGGGGGCGGGTCTATTCACTGGCAGCCAACAGCCAGCTCTACGACGCCACCGCCGTCTGGATGTACAAGCCGGAGCGAGAGCAGGATTTTCTGTTCAGCGAGGCGGTGCTGCAGGAGCAGTTTGTCTTCTTCTCCCTCAAAGCACGGAAATTGCGGGCCGAGCGCCTTGAACAAATCATCGGCATGCGGTTGGGGGGCGATATCGCCTACAGCTACGGGCCCGAGCTGGACAAGATGGTGGCCGACGGCAAGGTAACCCAACAGAAAGTCACCGACGTGAAACAGAATTTCGGCAAGCTGCTGCGCGGGCGGATCGACCTCTATCCGCAAGAGCTGCGGGTCGGTCTGGCCGAGCT
This sequence comes from Aeromonas sp. YN13HZO-058, assembly GCF_001921245.1. Taxonomy (NCBI): domain Bacteria; kingdom Pseudomonadati; phylum Pseudomonadota; class Gammaproteobacteria; order Aeromonadales; family Aeromonadaceae; genus Aeromonas; species Aeromonas sp. YN13HZO-058. The sequence goes on from NZ_MQSY01000014.1 coordinate 15,049, forward strand.
GCAGAGCCAGCTCGATCCCGCCAGCGCGGCACTCATCACCCACAGTCAGACCCCTTTTCTGCGCAACGACAGCTTCGTGATGTTCCCGCGCAAGATGCCGGATTCGGCCAAACTGCGGGATCAGTTCAATCAGCAGTTGCAGCAGGCCATCGCCAGCGGGCGTTATCAGAGCTACTTCGAACGGCTGGCCCGGGGTGAATATTGACCTTGGCGAGGCAAAAACAGAGGGGATAAAACAACGGTGGCGGCCCTTTGTGGCCGCCACCGTCGTGATGCTTGTCAGCTGCTGGCATTAGCCGCTGATGCCCACCTCCAGCTTGAACGGCGTCTTGGCCTTGCTGCTCTCGGCCGCCCCCATCTGGTAGACCCGAATGGTATAAGTGCCCTTGGCAGGCAGGGTTGCCTCAAAGTTGTTCCCTTCGGTGGAGCCGATAAAGATCGCCTCCCCCGTGCTGCCTGGCGGCAGAATATTGAAGTAGGGCTTGCCGGTCAGGATCACCACCATGCTCTGGCCCTTGTTGGCCGTCAGCTTGTAATCGAGGGTCTGGCTGCCCTGAATGGTGCCGTTGATGGTCGCCCCGGACTCCCCCTTCTTGAACTGCACCTGCTGGGTCTTGATCCCATCAGCCGCCTGCGCCACGCCCGCCATACCACCGAATAGCGCCGATGCACATACCGCTGCCAGCCATGCTTTTCTCATCATTTGTCATCCCTTCTGTGAATGGAACCCCTGTTACTGTTGCTCAAGGTGGCCCAAAAAACCACCACCGTTCGCGGCACTACTCAATCAATTTGCCATCACGGTCGACCCGCCATCAAAAGGGGCGCCTCAGCGCCCCTTTCCTTTACTCTTTGTCGACCATCAGCTTGATTTACCCGCCTTGGGCTCATCAAGCGTGTGCTTCACCTCTTCATACCAGAGGTCGTGGTGCTCCTTGGCCCAGGTCTCATCCACCTCGCCGGTCACCATCCCCTCCAGCGCCCCTTCCAGCTGGAACAGGCCCATGTAGATATGGAAGATAAAACCGCAGATAAGGATCAGCGCTCCGACGATATGGATAAAGCTGGCCCACTCCATCTGGCGGCGCAGCTGGCCGAAGATGGGGAAGTCCAGAAACAGCCCGGTCGCCACCACAATGCCGCCAAACCAGATCAGCAGCCAGAAGATCGCCTTCTCGCCGCCGTTGGAGAAGCCCGCCGAGGGGTGACTCCCCTTGTGGGGGCCCAGCATGCCACCCGCCTTCATGAACCACTGCACATCCACCATGTTGACGATGTTGTGGCGGAACCACTTGATGAGCACCCCCATCAGGCAGAGGAAGAAGAGCGGCCCCACGTAGTTGTGGAACACCTTGGCAAACCAGATCCAGTTCTCCCACACCCCGAGGCTCACCACCGGCTTGATAAAGTGCTTGCCGTAGATGATGGCCAGCCCCGAGCCAGAGAGGGTCAGGAACATGCCCGCCGTGGTCCAGTGCAGCGCCCGATCCAGCCGACTCCAGCGCTTGAGCTTGCGCCCGGTGCGCGGCTTGGAGAGCTTGGTCGGCCCCACCGCCCAGTACATCAGGCCGCACATGGCCAAGGACCCAAAGATGGCGATGGCACCGAGCGGCGACACCCACTTGGTCTTCACCTCGAACCAGAGCTGACCCGGCACCGAGATCAGCACCCCGTGTTCCGGCGAGCGGGAGCTGGTCACCCCCTCCTGCCCATCCTTCACCGCCCGCCAGTAGTCGGCGCCGGCAAAGCCGATCGTCTCCTTCTGCGCATCGGCGAAGCCGGGCGTGCTGAACAGCAGCAAGGCCGTCAGCAGCGCTGTCAGCCAGTGTCTCATTGGCCATCCTCCTGCTTGCCAAGCTTGAGCCCCTTGCCTTTGCCATCGTGAGGTTTGCTGGCGTCGCGATAGAGCGCCTTATCATCCTCACCCCAGCCCGCATGAGGGGCGCCGCGATAGGCGACCCGCTCGCGGAAGATGTCGGAGATCACCTGCGCATCCCCCGCCAGCAGCGCCTTGGTGGAGCAGAGCTCGGCACACATGGGCAGCTTGCCCTCGGCGATGCGGTTGGCACCGTACTTCTGGCGCTCCGCCTCGCTGTGATCTTCCTCCGGGCCACCGGCGCAGAAGGTGCACTTGTCCATCTTGCCCCGATCGCCAAAGGCGGCGGTTTTCGGGAACTGGGGCGCACCGAACGGGCAGGCAAACAGGCAGTAGCCACAACCGATGCAGAGATCCTTGTTGTGCAGCACTATGCCATCGTCGGTGTGATAGAAGCAGTCGGCCGGGCAGACCGCCATGCAGGGGGCGTCGGTGCAGTGCATGCAGGCGACCGAGATGGAGGTCTCACCCGGCAGGCCGTCGTTGAGGGTCACCACCCGGCGGCGCTGGATGCCCCACTCGAGGGCATCATCGTTCTCGTTCTTGCACGCCGTCACACAGCCGTTGCACTCGATGCAGCGCTTGGTGTCACACATGAATTTCATTCTGGCCATGGGATCAGGCTCCTACTTTGCGAAAACGGCACAGGGTGACCTTGGTCTCCTGCATCTGGGTGACCGGGTCATAGCCATAGGTGGTGACTATGTTGACCGACTCCCCCAGCACATAGGGATCAGACCCTTCCGGATATTTGGATCGCAGATCCTGGCCCTCGAAGTGGCCGCCGAAGTGGAACGGCATAAAGGCGAGCCCCGGCTTGACCCGCGGGGTCACCAGCGCCTTCACCTTGACCCGGCCCCCTTCCGGCCCCTCCACCCAGACATCCTGACCGTCGCGCACACCGACGTCGTTTGCATCCGCCGGGTTCATCTCGACGAACATCTCCTGCTGCAATTCAGCCAGCCAGGGGTTGGAGCGGGTCTCGTCACCGCCCCCCTCGTACTCCACCAGACGGCCGGAGGTGAGGATGATGGGGAACTCCTTGCTGACATCCTTCTCCTGCACCGAGGCGTACTGGGTCGGCAGGCGCCACAGGCTCTTCGAATCAGGCCAGGTGGCGTAGTCGGCCAACAGATCCCGGCGCGGGGTGTAGAGCGGCTCACGGTGCTTGGGCACCTGATCCGGGAAGGTCCACACTACGCAGCGCGCCTTGGCGTTGCCGTAGGGCACGAAGCCGTGCTTGATGGCGACCCGCTGGATGCCGCCAGAGAGGTCGGTCTTCCAGTTCTTGCCCTCGGCCTCTTTCTTCTCGGCCTCGGTCAGCTCATCCCACCAACCGAGCTGCTTCATCAGGTCAGCAGTGATCTCGGGATAGCCATCTTCCACCTCGCTTCCCTTCGGCCAGGAGTCTTCGGCCAGCAGCGAGACGCCCTGATACTCGATGCCGAAACGGGCGCGGAAACCGCCGCCCCCTTCCGAGACCGGAATGCTGGTGTCGTAGAGGATGTGGCTGCCGGGGTGTTTCATCTCCGGAGTGCCCCAGCAGGGCCACGGCAGACCGTACACTTCGCCGCTGACCGGGCCGCCCTCGGCCTTGAGGTTGGTCTTGTGGAAGGTGTGCCAGTTCTGCTGGTGCGCCTTGAGCCGCTCCGGGCTCTGGCCGGTGTAGCCCACGCTCCACATGCCGCGGTTGTATTCGCGGGTGATGTCTTCCAGCAGTGGCTGGTTGTTCTCCACCTTGATGTGCTTGAACAGCTCATCGGCAAAGCCGAGCTTCTTGCTCAAGAGATACATGATCTCGTGGTCGACCTTGGATTCGAACAGGGGCTCGATCACCTTGTCGCGCCACTGCATGGAGCGGTTGGTGGCGGTGACGGAGCCATAGGTCTCGAACTGGGTGGTGGCGGGTAGCAGGTAGACGCCGTCGGTGCGATCGTTCATCACCGAGGCGACGGTGGGATACGGGTCGACAATCACCATCATGTCGAGCTTTTGCATCGCCTTCTTCATCTCGGGGCCGCGAGTCTGGGAGTTGACCGCATGGCCCCAGTAGAACATGGCGCGGATGTTGGAGCCCTGCTCGATGAGATCGGCGTTCTCCAGCACCCCGTCCACCCAGCGGGAGACCGGAATGCCATTGTTGTTCATCGGCAACTTGCCGTTGTAGGCCTTGTTGTCAAAACGCGCCTTGATCCACTCGTAATCGACATCCCACACCCGGGCCCAGTGCTTCCAGGAGCCCTCTTCCAGCCCGTAGTAACCGGGCAGGGAGTCGGAGGTGACGCCAAAGTCGGTGGCGCCCTGCACGTTGTCGTGACCGCGGAAGATGTTGGTGCCCGCCCCGCTCTTGCCCACGTTGCCGAGGGCCAGTTCGAGGATGCAGTAAGCGCGGGTGTTGTTGTTGCCGGTGGTGTGCTGGGTACCGCCCATGCACCAGACCACGCAGCCGGGACGGTTGTCGGCCAGCAGCTTGGCGGCATCGTGCACTTGTTGTTCGTTAAGGCCGGTCACCCGCTCCACTTCTGCCGGAGTCCAGCGCGCCACCTCTTTTTGCACCTCGTCCATGCCGTAGACGCGGGTGCGGATGAACTCCTTGTCTTCCCAGCCGTTCTTGAAGATGTGCCAGAGCATGCCCCAGATAAAGGCGACGTCGGTACCCGGGCGCAGGGAGAGGTACATGTCCGCCTTGGCGGCGGTGCGGGTGCGACGCGGGTCGACTACCAGGATCTTGCAGCCGTTGCGCTCTTTCGCCAGCAGGATGTGCTGCATGGCGACCGGGTGCGCCTCCGCTGGGTTGGAGCCGATAAACATGATCGACTTGCTGTTGTGCATGTCGTTCAGGCTGTTGGTCATGGCGCCGTAGCCCCAGGTGTTGGCGACGCCAGCCACCGTGGTGGAGTGGCAGATGCGCGCCTGGTGATCCACATTGTTGGTGCCCCACAGGGACGCCATCTTGCGAAACAGGTAGGCCTGCTCGTTGGAGTGCTTGGCCGAGCCGAGCCAGTAGACGCTGTCGGGGCCGGACTCCTTGCGCAGGCGCAGCACTTCGTTGCCCACCTCTTCGATGGCCTGATCCCAGCTGATGCGCTGCCACTTGCCGCCCACCAGCTTCATCGGGTACTTGAGGCGACGCTCACCGTGGCCGTGCTCGCGCAGGGCAGCCCCCTTGGCGCAGTGGCCGCCAAGGTTGAAGGGGTGATCAAAAGCCGGCTCCTGACCGGTCCAGACGCCATTCTGCACCTCGGCATAGACGCCGCAGCCCACCGAACAGTGGGAGCAGATGGTGCGCTTCACCTCGACCGGCACCTCGGCGGCCACGGTTTTGGCCTCGGCCCGCTGCATCATGGCAGGGGCCAGCCAACCGGCGGCCACGGCGCCACCGGCCACCAGACCCGAGTTGACCATAAAGGCGCGACGGGTCAGCCCCTGACCGCGAATGGCCTCATTGCCCTGCTCGCCCGCCTGGGGCTGCTCGGCACGTTTTGTCAGTTTCATGAGTTCTCCTTCACTGATCCGGCTCAGTCGGTGCCGCGCAGGGTGCGATAAAAGTCGTGAACGTGGGGGGTCTCCCGATAGCCCTTGTCAGGCTCGGTGTCGTGGGTCAGCACCTCTTTGCCCACCACCCGACCGGTGGCACCGGCCAGCACGCCTATGGTGGCGACCACGCCAACTCCCTTGATCAGATTGCGGCGGGACGGGTCTTTCAGCTTTTCATCGCTCATTCTTGTGACCTCTGTTTTTGTAATGTCCGGCGCCTGCGCGCCAGCTTCGCGTCCAATGGGATATCTCGTCTGCTCGTTTTGTTATGCGCAGCTCTTGTTATGCACAGCTCTTGTTGTGCACAGACAGGGGCGTTCAGCCCTTCACCACACAGGCGCCAAACGGCAGGCGCAATTCGTTTTCCAGCGTGAAGAAATCTTCGGCCAGCGCACCGACCGCCCGGTAGAAGCTGCCCCCTTTCGCCTGTTGCTGATCGCGGCAGCAGGCCAGTACCCAAGGGGCAAGGTGGCGCTCATAGAAGCGGTTGCGCTCCGGGTGTTGCTCGCCAATCAGTACCGCCATCACCTCACACAGGGCGGCGAGATGATCTTCCGGCTCGCACACTCCGCTCTGGCGCTCGAAACCGAGGGACTGCAGATCTGCGCGCAGCACCGCCAGCGGCAGCTCCATCAATGAGCCGGTGAGATACCAAGAGGCAAACGGCACGATCTCCCCGCGCCCCAGCCCGATAAAGAGATCCTGATACTCCTCGGCAAGCTCGTTTTCGTGGTGGCTGCTGGCCGCCAGCTGCACCAGCCCCAACCCTCTGGCAAAGGGGCCCGGCATAGCCTGTAACCCTTGCAGCCAGGCGAGCTGTTCGCCACGGGGGGCTGCACGCCAGAGGCTTGCCAGCAGGGCGTAGAGATCGGCGCTGCTCTGTTCCAGTTCGGTCATGGTCAGTTCGCCAGCCTTTTCGTTATGTTGTTCACTCATCACTGGCCCCTCACACCTTGAGCTGGGAGACGGGATCCGCCGCCAGCGCTGCAAACACATCCTTGACCCGGCAGTCCTCGCACATCAGCAACCGCTGGGCGGCCTCGTTCTGGAAGTGGGAGTGACCGGCCAGTTTTTGCTGGATGCGGCGGATCATCGAGGCGGGCGCGAACGGCTTGGAGCAGCGAATGCAGCAGGCAGCCTCTTCGGCCTTGAGGCTCTGCACGGCGCGGCGCGCCTCGGGCACCGGTTGCAGGCGGGGCACCAGCACGATGGCCTGCTCGGGGCACGCCTTTTCGCACATGCCGCACTGGATGCAATCCTGCTCGATAAAGTTGAGGCCGGGCGTGTGCCCCACCGCATGCAGAGCGCGGCTCGGGCAGACCGCCACGCAGCCCATGCAGAGGGTGCAGTCAGCTTCTTTCAATTCAACGCTGCCGTAAGGGGCGCCGTGGGGCACTGCCAGCGGCTCGCGGCTCCCCTCATTGGCCTGCCAGAGGGCATCGAAGGCGGCAAACAGATTTTCCCGTTTGTCCCCTTTCAGCGGCTTCTCCAGCAGGGCAACGGCTGGCTCACTGGAGATCGGCTTATCTTGTTCGGCATCCGGGTTAAGCAGGGCGATGCGATCTGCTGTGAGACCCGCGCCCGCCAGCAGCACGGCGGCGCTCGCCAGCTCCCGCTCAACCAGCGCACGGACGCTTTCGGGAGCATCGTCACCGAGCGCAATGCGCAACGCGCTGGCGCCATAGGCGAGTGCGGCGAACCAGCTCTCGATGCCTAAACTCGCGCTCTCCTCCACCCAGACTGGCAGCCAGTTGGCAGGTAGGCGGGTGAGTTCGGTTTCCACCCATTCACGCTCGTTTTCACCGGCGATCAGCAGTAGCGGCGCGTCGCCCCCTGCCTCCCGATAATGCTTGAGTAACCGGAACAGATAGTCGCCGCTGGTGTTGGCATCGGGCTGGTGATAGGCAATCGCCCCGGTCGGACAGGCCGAGGCGCAGCTGCCGAAGCCCTGACAGAGATGGGGATCGATCTGGATGCGCCCATTGATGGGCTTGAGGGCATCGGTCGGGCAGACATCGAGGCAGCGGCTGCAACCGGGCACGCCGCGGGCGGTAAAGGCGCAGGCCTCGGGGTCGAGGCGAAAATAGCGCGGCTTGTCGAAGATACCGGTCAGCGCACAGAGCTCGGCAAGCCCTTCAGCCAGCCCATCGTCATCAACCAGATACAGATAGCCGACCGGCGGGCGCTCCAGCGCAAAGAGCGGGGCGCGGCCCAGATCGGCCACCAGATCAAAGCGCGGTTCGCGTGGCTGTTCACTGACAGCAGCCGCTTGTTGTGGAAAGCCTTGTTGTGGGAAGCAAAGCGCCGCCAGATTAACCCGCTCCCCCTGCCCGGTGAGGCCGGTGAGCTGGAACTGCCCGAGATACCCTGTCAGGCTCGGCTCGCGCAGGGTCAGGGCCGCGAGGGATGCGGTGGCATCGAAAATGGCTTCGAGATCGGCCGCCTCGGCATCATGGACCGCTTCGGTCACCAGCAGGGTGGACTTCACCCCGGCAGGCAGCAGGCTGGCAGCGCGGCGAATGCGATCCTCCGGGCCGACCAGCAGCAGGCGCCCCTGACTCTGGTAAGAGACAGTGGCCGGGATCAGGTTGTCGGTCTTGACCGTATGCTGCAGGGCATAGGCGCGAGCGCGCGCGCTATGCTCGGCCGCCCCCGCCTCGCGGGCTAGATTTGGGGCCAGATTTGGGCTCAGATTTGGCAATGTTTGTTCAGTGCTCACATACGCTCCTGTGCGCGCCACCTCATGGGATGGGCGCTTGTTGGTAAGCCGAGAGAGCAAGAGGCGAGCCAACTCCCCCGGGAAAAAAGTGACTGACAGGGAGTCAGGATCCTGAGGGTTCCATTCCCTCACCTTTGGCTGGGACATTTTGTCCACCACAGGAAACCAAAATGTCCCGATCGTCAGTGGGGGTTTGAGAATGGTTATCAGCCAGCTCGTCGGCGGCAGGTTCGCTGGCAACCGCCACCGGTTCAGCGGATCCGTTGGCCGGGTTGGCCGATTCGTTCTCCGGGGCGATCACCTGATCCACCAGCCAGTTGCGCAGCCCGGCGGTCAGGGCCGCCGGCAGCAATTCGGGCTGGCTGAAATCCTGGGTGTAGTCGTCGAGCCCATCCGGTTTATGGCTGCGAAACATGGCCCGCAGCGCCTCCTTGTCGGGGAGTTTGGCCTTGCCCGGCTGGGCCGTTTTCAGCTGCGGTTCGCCACTCTCGGCCCCCTCAAAGGCAAGGGATTCACAGCTCCCCTTGTCAGTGCTGACTACGGGGCTATCCAGCGCGGTATCTGAGGTTTCACCTTCACCACTACCTTCGATGGGGGCGATAACAGTCTCGGGGATAGCCTCTTCCCTCGGCTGCAATGCCTGATGCTTGCGCGCCTCACTCTTGCGAGACGACCAGCGCTTGAGGAACTCACTCATGGGCGATGTTTCCGGCCTTGTTTACGGCACAGGTCCCGGCGTCACTGCCATGCTCGCGGCCATCGGGGCCGGTGGCTTTAACGGCACCGCAACTGGCTTGATCCTGGCTATCGACACCCAACTGATCCTGCGCCCGCCCCTTGCCCTTCTTGCCCTTGCGACGGGCCTCCAGCAGCTCGCCGTGGCGGCCGATAAAGGCCTCCACCCAGGCTTGCAGCGCCTCGGGCAGCGGGCAGGAGAGCACCTGCCGCTCGCCATCCATATAGGCAGCGGCCACGGTCTGGCTCAGGGTCAGGCCATCGGCCACAAAGCCATTGTCCACGCGGTTTCCAGTCACAAACAGGCGGGGCGAGCCGGAGCTCAAATTGAAGCGATAATCCCCCCGCTCATCACGAAACAGGGTAAGGGGCAAGGCACCGGCTGCCTCAGGTTCGGCGGGGTGGAGCGCCGCAATCTCGAAACGGCGGCTCTGCCAGCGGCCAACCTGGCTGTCGATGGCCTTTAACTCCAGTTGCAGCCAGCGCTGCGGGGGCAAGGTATTGGTTGTGTCTTGCACTGTCACGGCTCCCATCAGAAGGTCTCTGCCGGGCCGCCCTCCCCCGTGAACCACCCCGTTCGGGGCGGATCAGTGCAGGAGATTTATGGCGGCCACGGCCAGCAATGGGATAAGACTTAGCAAGAGTGGGGCCAAGGCCGGTTTGGTGGTTGATGGGGACTTTGATGCGGGTTGGCGCGGGCGTAGGTTGGCGCTGAGCGCAGCGAAGCCCAACATGCGGCGTAAAACCAATCCGCCAGCGTCTAATCGAGGGGATGGCAATAATCGAATAACACCAAATTATCCGATTATTGCTTTTGAATTATTCCACGGTAAACGTTGGGCTGCGTTCAGCACCAACCTACGATTTAGCCAATATACAAGATATGTTTTATGATATTTTTAAATTAAAAAGTTAATTATATGCCGAATCCATCCAACAACCACTTCCTTTTCTCTTTATCCAAGAAGCCATCAGGAACCCAAGAAAGGCAGCTTTTGGCTAATGGGCTATATTTTAATATCCAATATTGTTTAAAAGCTAATGCGGCAGGGCTATTTTTATCTGAATAATATACCTTGAGTTGCCTTTCGATCTCTGAAATATAAAAAGACATATATACCAGCAAATTTAATGTAGGCCTCGCTGAAGACACAATATTATCATTTGCTATATATAACTGTTTTGACTCATCAGATAAAATATCCCTTATTGTTTTCCCGGACAATGATTTAGCAGGAGAATCCAAAACAAGATCAATTTGCTTTTCTAATCTTTCTAAATTTGAGTGAAAAAGTTCTATTTCAGAAAGATGCCTTTGACGAATGGCCTCATCTCTCTGTAAATCTAACGTTATACTTTGAAGTTTTAATGTTCTTGCCAAAATTATAAACGCTAGAAAAGATAGTAGTGTTCCAGCCACACCACCGAAATATGAACCGAAGTCCCCCCACACAGATGTTTCTGAGGATATTGGCAACTTATTAATTAGTGCCATAACTAGAAAATAGAAAACGAATGTTATAGTAACTATCCCACCACCAATAAAATAGAACTTTTTCATAACACTCCTTTTCACTTTATTTAAGTTGATATTGGTTACTGTTCACAATATCAAAACATAGCGAATAGCAAAACAAAAACATTGGATATAAATATCACCAAATTCACCAAACCGATTTTCTTATAGATCTTGGAACAAAACTTGCTGTATCCCTCCCCTTAGATCCAGGCAACCGGTCGCGAGGGGCCCATGACACCGACCTTTATCAAAAGCAATGCAGCAGCCCAGCTCACCATGGCCGTCGAGGTGATGGATGAACAGGGCACAATGAACACCCGCCAAATCGCCTGTGAGCGGCCACTGACGGTCTACCTCAATTGGAAGGAGATCGTAACCCTGATGACGCTGGGTGCCCGCCCCGAGGCGCTGGTGCTGGGTTATCTGAAAAATCAGGGCTTTATCGAGGATATTGCGGCCATCGAGTCGGTCATCGTCGACTGGGAGAGCGAGGCCGCCGCCGTGGTGAGCAGCCAGCAGGCCGCCGATCTCGACAAATCCTTGGAGAAGAAGACGGTCACCTCCGGCTGCGGTCAGGGCACCATGTATGGCAGCATGATGAAGAAGCTCGAAGGGGTGGTATTGGCCGCGCCGGAGCTTAAACAGAGCACCCTCTACGCCCTGCTCAAGGCGCTGTCGGCCCATAACGAAACCTACAAGATGGCCGGTGCCGTGCATGGCTGCGCCATCTGCCGTGGCAGTGAAATCCTCTCCTTTGTCGAGGATGTGGGGCGCCACAATGCGGTGGATACCCTGGCGGGCGAGCTCTGGATGCGCGGCGAGGCTGGCCACGACAAGATCTTCTACACCACCGGGCGGCTCACCTCGGAGATGGTGATCAAGGTGGCGCAAATGGGCATTCCGGTGCTGCTGTCGCGCTCCGGCGTCACTCAGATGGGGCTGGATCTGGCCCGCCAGCTCGGCATCACCATGATTGCCCGCGCCAAGGGGCGCCATTTCGAGGTCTTTAGCGGCCACGACCATATTGTGCTGGACGAGAAGCCGCCGGTGCTGGCGCCCGGTTCAGCCGGTCGCGGGATGCGGGACTAGGCAATGAACGAGTTGATGAGTGTCGAGCAGATCGCGCTGTATCTCGACCACGCCAGCCAGAGGGTCAAACGCAAGCCATGAACGAATTTATGAATGTGAAGCAGGTGGCCGAGTACCTCGATCTCAACGAGAAGAAGGTCTACCAGCTTGCCAACGAGGCGCGCATCCCCGCCACCAAGGCAACCGGCAAGTGGCTGTTTCCCCGCTCCCTGCTCGATCGCTGGCTGCTTGGCAGCTGCCACGAGGGGGTGATGAACGACCGGCTGCTGCTGGCGGGCTCGGACGACGTATTGCTCCACTACGCCAGCAGCCGGCTGGCCCAGCAGCTCGGCACCCAGGCGCTGGTGGGCTACACCCCGTGCGGCACTAGGCAGGGGCTGGCGATGCTGGCGCGCGGCCATGTGGATCTCTGCGCCATCCACTGGGGGCAGGCCGAAGAGGCGCACCTGCGCCACCCGGCGCTGGTGCAGCAGTATCAGGGCCACCGACAATGGGTGATCGTTCATGGATTTAGGCGGGTACAGGGGCTGGTGCTGCGCCAAGGGCTGCAACCCAAGGAGGCGAAAGAGGCGCTCGACTGGCGCTGGGCTATGCGTCAGGAGGGTGCCGGCAGCCAGCGCGCCCTGCAGGAGTGGCTGCAAACCCAGGGGGAGTCGCTGACCCGGCTGGAGCGCACCCTCGAGGTCAACAGCGAGCGGGAACTGGCAGCCGCCATCAGCCGCGGCGATGCCGATGTCGGGCCCGGCGCCCAGAGTACAGCCACTGAGTTTGGCCTCGGCTTTATGCCACTGTCGCAGGAGTGTTTCGATCTGGTGATGCCGCAAGGGGTCTTCTTTCGCACCCTGCTGCAACAGCTGATCGGCTGGTTGCAATCCCCCGAGGGGCGCGAGCTGGCGGCCCGCCTCGGCGGCTATGACCTGACCCAGAGCGGCAAGCTGGTGTGGAGCCCGCAGTAAATAACCACTCACCCACCGACAAAACAGCCCGCCAACCATGTTGACGGGCTGTTTTTATAACGGGCCTTTTTATAACAGCATCAATCGCTTGTCTCACGCCCCTCGGCATTGAGCGCGATGCGCCACCCTTCCAGTTGCGCGGGCTCGCTGCCGCTGGGCAGCAGGGCGTGGCTGCGCAGCCGCACGGTAAAACAGCTCCCCTGCCCCGGGGTGGAGTCCACCAGCAGCTCGCCGCCCCAGCGACTGATGATACGGTGGCTCAGGGCCAGCCCCAGCCCGGTGCCGGTAGCGCGGGTGGTGAAAAAGGGGTCGAAGATCTTGTCGATAATCGCCGCCTCGATGCCGCTGCCGTTATCGATGACCCGCACCTCGGCCCCGCGCAGCTGACCCAGTTCATCGAACCAGTCGCGGCTCTCGACCCGGATCTCCCCCTGCTCCCCCAGCGCATGGCTGGCGTTAACCAGCAGGTTAATCAGCACCTGCAACAGCTGCTGGCGATCCGCCTCGATGGGCTGCTGCGCCCTGAGATCGGCCACCAGCTCCACCTGCTGTTGGCGCAGGGCGGAGCGCACCAGGGTCAGGCTCTCCTCGATGATGGGATTGAGGTGCTGCCACACCGGCGCCGTCTCGTAGTCGCCGGGGCGGGAGTATTGCAGCAGGCTGCGGGTGATGGCGCGGATGCGCTCGATCTGGGCCAGCACCAGCGCCAGCTCCTCGCTGACCGGCTCGGCCGCCTCCCCCAGCTCCAGCTTCATCAGCTCCACATTGCCGAGGATCACCGCCAGAGGATTGTTGATCTCGTGGGCCACCCCGGCCGACAGTTCGCCAAGGGCCGCCAGCTTCTCGCTGATCAGCAGCTGCTGGCGCGCCTCGGTCAACATATGGATATGATCTTCCAGCTCGGCGGTCTTGAGCTTGAGGCTCTGGGTGCGTTCGGCCACCTTCTGCTCCAGCTCGTCGGCGCTGCGGGCCATCTGCTGCTGGTGCGCCTCCTGCCTGTCCAGCATGGCGTCGAACTGGCGACCGAGCTGGGCCAGCTCGTGATCAGGGTCGAGGGCCAGCGGGCCGATACGAGCCGATTGGCCCGCCTGCACCTGCCGCACTACCTTGTGCATCCGCTCGATGGGGGTGAAGAGATCCCGCGCGCCGCGATAGACCAGCAGGCCGGAGAGCAGCAACAGCAGCACCACGCCGGAGCCCAGCTCCACCAGATTGGTGAGGTAGGTGCGGATGATGGGCCACTCGAGAAAGCCCACATAGAGCATGCCGATCCGTTCGCCGTTCGCCCCCAGCAGTGGCTCGTAGCCTGACACATACCAGGCATCCTGAACGAAGGCGCGATCGATCCACATCTCCCCCCGCCCCAGCACCTGCTCGCGCACCGGCAGCGAGACCCGGGTGCCTACCGCTCGGCCAATCTGGCGGCTGCTGCTGACCGGCACGTTGGTGCTCACCCGCAGATCGTCGAGAAACAGGGTGACGGTGCCAACGCTGCCATCCGGCAGGGTGTTTTTGGCAAATACCTGCCCCTTGAGCTCATCCACCAGCCGGGTGCTGCCGTTGACAAGCTCGCCCCCCTCCAGCACGGCCCAAAGGGAGCCGTCGCGGCCCATCACCGGAGCCAGAGAGAGGCTGATCAGCCCCCGGTTTTCCACCGCCCTGGTGCCATCCCGTTGCCACAGCACAGCCCGCTTTGCCAACTGCGGGGAGAGGGCGCGCATCTCCTGCTGCGACCAGACCACGAAGTGACTGACGCTGCGTCCGGCCGTGAGGGCGGCGCGCTCCTGCGCCGTCAGCTGATCCAGCGCGGGGCCTTGGCGCAAGCGCAGAAAATCGAGACCATAGTTGGCCGCCAGCGGCATCACCCAATCCTGCAGCTGATCCGGCGATTCCCGCAGCCGCAACTGAAAGGCCCAGGCATCGCGCAGATGCTCCAGATGCTCGGTCTGGCGCTGCTGCTGCACCGTGATGGCGTGGTGAGCCACCCCGAGATCGCTGCGCACCGTGGTGAGCAGGTTCTGCCAGCTGTAGGTGAGGGTCCAGTAGAGGGTGAGTGCGATCATGCCCACCAGAGTGAGCATGATAGGCACCGAGGTGAGCAGCAGCAGGCGCCAGCGTACTTTGGTTCGCACGCAGCGGGGCAGCAGGGTCAGTTTCATCAGCACGCCATCCGGTTACAGCACTTCATTCGATGGCCCACTCCTTGAACTTGCGCTCCAGCGTCTTGCGCGCCACCCCCAGCACCCGGGAGGCAGCCGACTTGTTGCCATCATGGCTCGCCACCACTTGCAGGATGTGGGCCTTCTCCACCTCGGCCAGCGGCCACGCCAGCGGATAACCCTCCTCGCTCGCCCCCTGTTCGGCGGGCTTGCTGCTCTGCCAGTAATCCGCCGGCGGCTTGCCCAACAGCAGGCAGCGTTCGATGAGGTTGCGCAGCTCGCGCACGTTGCCGGGCCAGGGGTAAGCCTGCATCGCCACCACATCCTCGTGGGTCCAGCTTAACGAGCCCATCCCCATCTCGGCGGTGAGCTGGCGGGTAAAGTGGTGTACCAGCGCGGGGATGTCGTCGATCCGATCCCGCAGCGGCGCAACCGGCAGCGCCACCACGTTGAGGCGATAGAAGAGATCTTCGCGAAAGCGGCCCGCCTCCACCTCGGCCTTGAGGTTGCGGTTGGTGGCGGCGACGATGCGCACATCCACCGCCAGCTCGCGCTCGGCACCGACCGGGCGGATGGCCTTCTGCTCCAGCGCCCGCAGCAGGGAGGATTGCATGGCCAGCGGCATCTCGCCGATCTCGTCGAGGAACAGGGTGCCCTGATGGGCGACCCGAAACAGGCCGTCACGTCCCTTGCGGGCGCCGGTAAAGGCCCCCTGCACATGGCCAAATAGCTCGCTTTCAAGCAGCTCAGGCGCAATGGCGGCGCAGTTGAGCGGCACAAAGGCCCCCATCCGGCCAGAGAGTTGATGCAGGGCGCGGGCTACCAGCTCCTTGCCAGTGCCGGACTCCCCCTCCACCAGCACGGCGGCGTTGGAGGGGGCAACCCGGGCGATCAGGGTCTTGAGCTCGCGGGTCTTGGCACTGTCGCCAATCAGGGTGGGCGGGAACAGCTTGCTCACCTCCCGGCGCAGCAGCAGGTTCTCCCGCTCCATCTGGCGGCGCTCGATGACTCTGTCTACCGCCTGCACCATCTGATCGAGATTGAAGGGCTTGAGGATAAAGTCGCTGGCGCCGAGGCGCAGCGCCTTGAGGGCGGTCTCCATATCGCCAAAACCGGTCATAAAGATGATGTCACTGCGGCGGGTGGCGGGGTCGATGGCCTCGTGCCACTCGATGCCGGAGCGCCCCGGCAGCCGGATGTCGGCGATGATCAGGTCAAAGTGAAGGCGGCAGCGCAGGGCTTCCGCCTCCTCCACGCTGGCGGCAGTCTCAATCTGGGCGAAGCGCTTGGCCAGCGCCTTGGCCAGAAAGCTGCGCATGCCGGGCTCATCGTCAACGATAAGCAGGGAGAGGGCAGACCAGCGGCTGGCAGGTGCAGTCATGAAAAAAGTACCTCGGATGCACGTAAGGTCGGAGAATGTCCCGATAACCGGAACCTGAGTGGGACATTTTGTCCTTACCGTATCAAAAGCACCAACACCAATTATTAAAAGCGATAACAAGCTCACCTAATTGATTTTAATAAGCTTCTGTTTTTAAACGGCAAACCGTGAATGCAGCGACAAAGGAACAGTTTGGCACCTTGCTTGCTTACTCTTGCCCTCCTCTCATCGTTCATGAAAAGTTGCATCAAGATGACGATTAAAACCAACCTCAAACGTTTTGCCCTCTCCCTCGCGGCCAGCCTGCTGATCGCCGGGACCGCCCACGCCGAAGCGGATACTAATGCCACAAAAGCGCCAATCCGCCTTGCCACCACCACCAGCACCGAGCAGTCCGGTCTGCTGGGCTGGTTGCTGCCCCAGTTCACCAAGGAGACCGGTTATCCGGTGCAGGTGATGGCGGCCGGTACCGGCCAGAGCCTGAAGATGGGCGAGAATGGCGATGCGGATCTGGTGATGACCCACGCCCCCTCTGCCGAGAAGACGTTTGTCGAGGCGGGCTTTGGCATCGAGCCGGTACACCTGATGTACAACGACTTCGTGATCGTCGGCCCGGCGAAAGATTCGGCGGGTCTCGGTAAGCTGCACGACGCGGCCAAGGGGCTGCAAGCCATCAAGGAGCAGGGCCAGACCTTTATCTCCCGCGGTGACGAGTCCGGTACCCACATCAAGGAGAAGACCCTGTGGCAAGCCGCTGACGTCAAACCCGAGTTTGCCGGTTACAAATCCATCGGCCAGGGGATGGGCCCGACCCTGACCATGGCCTCGGAGCTCGGTGCCTACACCCTGACCGACCGCGGCACCTGGCTCGCCTACCAGAGCAAGCTGGATCTCGCCGTGCTGCTGGAGGGTGACAAGCGGCTGTTCAACCCCTATCAGGTGATCCTGGTCAACCCCGAGCGCTACCCGGATCTCAACACCGAAGGGGCCCGCACTCTGAAGAACTGGCTGGTCTCCGAGCATGGCCAGAAGTTGATCGGCGACTTCAAGGTGGCGGGTCAGGCGCTATTTGTGGCGGATGCCAACGGGAAATAATGGCAACCCTGACTCCTGCGATGACCTTGATGGCCCTCCCCCGCTTCGCTGAGGGAGGCGCCTGATGCCGACGCTGCTTGACACGACGTTAGCGGCCCTCGCCCTGCTGTTCAGTGGTGACACCGAACTGTGGCAGGTGGTGGGGGTCTCCTTCTCCGTCTCCTGCATCGCCCTGCTGCTGGTGCTGCTGCCCGCGTTGCTGCTGGGCTTTGCCCTGGCCTATCTGCCGCTGCCCGGCCGCTGGCTCTGGCTCTCCTGCATCAATACCCTGCAATCGGTGCCGACCGTGGTGATTGGCCTGCTGCTCTACATGCTGCTGTCGCGGGCCGGCCCTTTTGGCGACTGGAAGCTGCTCTTTACCCAGCAGGCGATGGTGGTGGGGCAGATGCTGATCGCCTTTCCAGTGATCGCCACCATGGCTCACGCGGCGTTTGTCCAGAGTGACCGGCGCGCCTGGGAGACCGCCCTGACCCTGGGGGTCTCCTGGCCCAAGGCGCTGATCGGCCTGATGCACGAGTGCCGCTTTGGCCTGCTGGCCGCCATCATCGGCGCCTTCAGCCGTATCGTCACCGAGGTGGGCTGCTCCATGATGGTGGGGGGCAATATCCTGCACTTTACCCGCAATATCCCCACCGCCATCGCGCTGGAGACCCAGAAAGGGGCCTTCACCCAGGGGGTGGCCCTTGGCATAGTGCTGCTCACCCTGGCCCTGTTGCTCAACCTGCTGCTGACGGCCTGTCGCGGCCACAGTTATTTGAAGAACTGACCATGCCCCCACTGTGTATCAACAGGAGTACCCCATGGCCCTGACCGCCCAGCAACTCACCATGCGCTTTGGCGAGCGCCAGTTGTTCGAGATTGACCGGCTCGCCATCGCACCGGGGGATGCCATCTGGCTGCATGGAGCCAACGGGGTGGGCAAGACCACCCTGCTCAAGATCCTGGCGGGGCTGCTCGCCCCCACCCGTGGCCACACCAATCTGCCGGGGCGCTGGCAACAGCGGCTCAACCGGCTGCTCAAGCGGGATCTGGGGCCGGGCAGGGTCACCTATCTGCACCAGACCCCCTATCTGTTCGATCGCACCGTGCACGACAACGTAGCCTGGGCGCTGGATAAACAGCTCGGCAGCGAGATCCGGGTGTTCGAGGCGCTGCGCCGGGTCGAGCTGGAGGGTCTGGCGCGGGAGCACATCAGCATTTTGTCCGGTGGCGAACGGCAACGACTGGCGATGGCCCGCGCCTGGGCGCTGCAACCGGCCTTCCTGCTGATGGATGAGCCCACCGCCAATCTGGACACACATTCGGTTGCCCTGATGGCCGCATTGGCGCAAGATCTGCGGGAACATGGCAGCGGCCTGGTCGTCATCAGCCACCAGAGCAACGCCCTGACCGACCTGTGCGAGCGGCAATGGACCCTCGCCCGTGGCCAGCTGCAAGAGACGACCCCTTTAAAAATCATCGAGCGACATGACTTCAAGAAGCGAATCTCCCTCTAGGCTTTTTCCCGTATCGGCCGTGATCCTGGCAGGAGGCCGCGCCACCCGTATGGGAGGTGAAGACAAGGGATGGGTAGCACTGGCGGGACGCCCTCTCATCGACCACGTTTTGGCACGGCTGCGCCCCCAGGTGGATGAGGTGCTGATCAACGCCAACCGCAGTCAGGCCCGCTATCAGGCGCTGGCCCCGGTCATCAGCGATGACAACAACGACTATCTCGGCCCGCTGGCGGGCATGCAGGCAGGTCTTGCCGCCGCCCGTCACGACTGGGTGCTGTTCGTCCCCTGTGACGGTCCCGCCCTGCCGCTGGATCTGATGAGCCGCTTTCGCGCCGCCCTGACCCCGGATACGGAGCTGGTGGTGGCCCACGATGGCGACTGGCTGCAACCCGTGGTGGCCCTGCTGCACAAATCCCTGCTCCCTTCCCTCACCGCCGCCCTGGCAGAGGGTGAGCGCAAAATCGATATCTGGTTTGCCCGCCACAATATGGCGGTGGTGAGCTTTGCCGATCAGCCGGATGCCTTTATCAATCTCAATAGCCCGGACGAGCTGGCCGCCTACGAGGCCCGTCTGCTCGCCCCGGCTATCGACCCCCAACAAGGAGTCACCTCATGACCCCGGCCCCCACTCTTCCCCTGCTCGGCTTCGCCGCCTGGAGCGGCACCGGCAAGACCACCTTGCTGGAACAGTTGATCCCCCTGCTGGTGGATCGCGGCCTGCGCATCGGGGTGCTCAAGCATGCCCACCACGACTTTGATATCGACCAACCGGGCAAGGACAGCTACCGCCTGCGCAAGGCGGGTGCCCAGCAGATGATGGTGGCCTCCCGCCGTCGCCACGCTCGCATCATTGAAACAGAGCTGGCCGAAGCCGATTTTCGCCAGCTGCTGGCAAGCTTCGATCAGACAGAGCTCGATCTGCTGCTGGTAGAGGGGTTCAAACACGAACACTTCCCGAAAATCGAGCTGCACCGCGCCGAGATTGGCAAGCCGCTGCTCTTCCCCGAAGACGGCGACATCATCGCATTGGCCTGCGATCAGCCCCAACAGAGTGGCGAACAACAGCAGACAAGCCTGCCCCGCCTCGATATCAACGATCTGGCGGCCATTGCCGACTTCGTCTGTAGCTGGCTTGACGGCTGCCAGCGCAAGGAGCCGGAGGCGGGCAAGGGCTTTCTCTCGGTCGAGGCAGCCCGCAACGCCATTCTGGCAGCCCTCACCCCGAGCAACGCCTGCTGCGACAAGCCGCTGGCCGAGTGCCACGGCGCCGTGCTGGCCGCCGATCTGGTCAGCCCCATCAATGTGCCGCCCCACGCCAACTCGGCGATGGATGGCATTGGCCTTCGCAGCGACGATCTCGCCGCCGGTCGCTGGTTGCTGGTGGGTGAAGTGCTGGCGGGCCAGCAGCGCCACGAGCCGGTGCTGGCCGGTCAGGCGGTGCAGATCATGACCGGCGCCCCGCTTCCCCCCGGTGTCGATACCGTGGTGATGCGGGAAGAGACGCTGATTGAAGGTGAGTGGGTCACCGTCACCGCCCCCGTTCGCGCAGGGCAGAATGTGCGCCTCGCCGGAGAAGATCTCGCCAAGGGGGCGGTCGCCATTCCGGCTGGTACCTGGCTTGGTGCCCCCCAGTTGGGGCTGGCTGCATCACTCGGTCAAGCCAGTCTCACTGTGCGCACCCCGCTGAAAGTGGCGTTGTTCAGTACCGGTGACGAGGTGCAGGCACCGGGCGAACAGCTCGCCCCCGGCCACATCTTCGACAGCAACCGCTTCACCCTGATGGCCCTGATCCGCGCCGCCGGTTGCGAGGTGATGGATCTGGGGATCATCCCAGATGATCCGGTTATCCTGCGCCAGCAGCTGGAGCAGGCGGCCGCCAGCGCCGATCTGGTGCTGAGCTCGGGCGGGGTCTCGGTGGGTAACGCCGACTTTATCAAGCTGGTGCTGGCGGAGCTGGGCCAGATCGATTTCTGGCGCATCCAGATGCGGCCGGGCCGCCCGCTCGCCTTTGGCAAGCTGGGGCAGACCCCCTTCTTCGGCCTGCCGGGCAATCCGGTAGCGGCGATGATCTGCGTGCTGCAATTTGTCGAGCCCGCCATCGCCCGCTTGCAGGGCAAGCGGTGGCAGCCGCTGCGCCTCTCGGCACTGGCGGACGAGAAGATGAAGAGCCGCCCGGGGCGCACTGAGTTTCTGCGCGGCATCTTCCATCAGGACCGTAACGGCCAGCTGCGGGTGCGCACCACCGGGCCGCAGGGCTCCGGCATTCTGAGCTCCATGGCCGATGCCAACTGCCTGATCGAAATCGTGCCGGACCAACCCGGGATCGCCGTTGGCGAGCGGGTCTGGATCCACCCATTGCAGGGACGACTGGCCTGAATCCCGACGGGGCGTCGGCCGGATGTAGGCGCCCTGTCAGCAACCTTATACGAGGCTCACTGTGCGTCTTGATGCCCCCCTCTCCCGACTCGATCTGCTGGTCTATGGCCGCTACCGGATCGTCCATGGCCTGCGCATTGCGCTCGCCTTTATGCTCACCTTTCTGCTGACCCGCGAGCTAAAACTGCCGGAGAGCACCTGGCCGCTGATCACGCTCGTGGTGGTGATGGGCCCCATCTCGTTTTGGGGCAATGTGCTCTCCCGCGCCCTGCAGCGGGTGGTGGGCACCATCTTCGGCGCCAGTTGCGGGGTGGTGGCGCTTTATCTGGAGATCTACTCCCTGCCGCTCACCCTGATCTGGTGCGGGTGCATCATGTTCCTGTGCGGCTATCTGGCCCTCGGCAAGCGCCCCTATGTGGGGCTGCTGATCGGCATCACGCTGGGGGTCACCATGGGAGCCATGCCGGGGGATATCGAGACGGCGCTGTGGCGCAGTGCCGACGTGATATTGGGCTCCCTGCTGGCGCTGCTCTTTTGCAGCATCTACCCCCAGCGGGCCTATAGCCACTGGCGGCTGCAACTGCACCAGATCCTGCAGCAGTCGGGGCGGCTCTATCACACCCACCTCTCCCCCAATGTGCTGGAACGCCCGCGCCTCAAGCACAATCTCTCCCAACTGCTAGCCCAGACCGGTAAACTGCGGGCCCTGCTGGCCCCCGCGGCCAAAGAGACGCGCCACAGTATCTCGCTGTTTGATGCGGTGCAGGTCACCATGCGCAACACCCTCTGCACTCTGGAGATGCTGGCCAACACCTACTGGAACGATCGGGAGAGCCACTTCCTGATGCAGAGCACCCGCGAACTGCACGCCTGCCATCAGGCCACCGAGGAGGCGATCAACCAGCTTGCCCTGATGATGCTAACCGGTGACGGGCGCGGCGCGGATGCCGCCATCGCCCGCCTGCACGAGGTGGCGACCCAGGTGTCACTCCCCCCCAACACCGAAGCGGCCATCAATGGCTACCTCTGGCTCAACGTCCAGCTGACCGAGCAGCTCACCCACCTGCGCCGCCTGCTGGGGCTGATCCTCACCCCGCCCCATCGCAAGCAGCCCGACTAGGCCCAATGCAAAACGCCCCGCAGTTGCGGGGCGTTGTTGGTCGGTATCAGCCGTGATGATCAGGCTGCGGCGCTGGCGTTCGCGCTCATCTGCTCCAGCTCTGATCGGGTCAGGGTAGAGACAAACTTGCCGTCGAAGTAGATATCCATCAGCTCGCCGCGCTTCTCGCCGCGCATCATGCTACTGCGGCCATCCAGATAGTGCACTTCCATCTGGGCAGTACGCTCGTTCGGGTAGCTGATCTCCACCTCGCGCACCCCTTGTGGCAGCATGGCCAGCGGCACCTTCTTGAGGGCCGGATCCAGATGCTGGTTCACCTTGATCACCGGGTTGGCCTTCATGTCCACCACGGCCGGGGATTTGCCGGTAATGGGGTTTTTGCCAGACCAGAACTCGATGGTATTGAAGACGAACAGGTCAGCGGTCGCTGCCAGACCGTAGACTGGTGCAAGCAGCATAAAGACCCCGGCACGACCGTAGCGGTTATCCACCACGCTCAGGTTGCCCTTGGTGACCATGCCGGAAAGCCCCATCTGCCCCATACAGCCGCCCAGACCCATGCTCGCGACCATAACCAGCAGGGCCATTGCCCGCCCCTTCTGTTGTAATGCCATCTTGTTCTGTTCCTGCTCTGAAATGAATGAGGCGGCAAGCCTAATCAAGAGGTCAAACCAGAACAATTCACAATGGCGGGACGATACAGGAGGGGTTCAGATTGGGGCACTGACTGCTCAAAGATGAGTCAATGCCCCGGCATGGCAGAACGTCCGGGGGCTCAGATCGCCAGATCCGAGACGGTGCTGGAGACGTTGTTGGCCTCCCGCCGGATCTCGCTCATCACCTCGTTCACCTCGCCCACCTGCTGTTTGCCCAGCTCGGCGCTGCTGGCGACGTCGGACATCTCGGAGGTGACCCTGGCGGTCAGCTCGCGGTTGTTCTGCACCACCTTGGCAATCTCGTCGGTAGAGAGGGAGGTGCGGGCCGCCAGCTGGCGAACCTCATCGGCCACTACCGCAAAGCCGCGCCCCTGATCCCCCGCCCGCGCCGCCTCGATGGCCGCGTTGAGGGCCAGCAGGTTGGTCTGATCGGCGATGCTGCTGATGGTGGAGACGATCGCCTCGATGTTGCGCGACTGCTCGTTCAGCTGGTTGATCAGGCCAATGCTGTGGGTGAGCTGGCTGGCAATCAGGCTGGAGGTGTCGACCACCGAGGCGAGCAAACCTGCCCCGCGCTCGGCACAGTTCAGGGTCTCCCGCGCCGCGCTGTGAGCCAGCATGGCCGCTTCGCGCACCGCATCGCTCTTGTTGATCCGCTCGGTGATGTCACTGGCGAACTTGATCACCTTCACCACCTTGCGATGCTCGTCGAGGATCGGGTTGTAGGTCGCCTCCAGCCACACCTTGCCGCCGTGACTGTTCTGACGACAGAAGAGGCCGGACTTGTACTGGCCACGGCCCAGCTCCTCCCAGAAGTGGGGCTGTTCACGATAAAACTGATCATCGCAGAAGATACGGTGATGCTTGCCCTGCACCTGCGCCAGGGTATAGCCCATGGTATGGAGGAAGTTGCCATTGGCGGTAACGACCTCTCCGCTTGGGGTAAATTCAATCATTGCCATCGAGCGGTCCAGCGCCGTCACCACTGCCTGCTGGCTGAGCAGTTGCAGATGGTGCTCGGTAATGTCGGCGGCAATCTTGATCACCTTGGTCACCACACCCCGCAACTTGACGGGAAAGTAGGTCGCCTCCAGCCAGATCGCCTCGCCCCGTTTGTTGAAGCGCTGGAACACCCCGGTACGGGAGCGCCCCTGTTTCAAATCGGCCCAAAACTGCTGATAGGCGCTGCTCTGGGCATACTGCGGGTCACAAAACATCCGGTGATGATGACCCACGACCTCGGGCGCACTGAAACCCACCACGTTGAGAAAGAGATCATTGGCGGCCAGCACAGTGCCATCCGGAGTAAAGGTAATGGTCGCCACGCTGCCGTGCACGGCGTCGAAAAATCCCTGCTGTGCCAGAAGTTGCTCCTGGCACTGCTGCAACTCGGCTTTCAGTTTGCTATTGAACATCGAAACATATCCTCCAGACTGGCCCCCACCATGGCCAAACCACACAGTGGATCAATAAGATAATGGTGGCGAGCTCCATCAGCATAGTTGGCCGCGTCATCACGCTCCCATCTGACGCCATATTTATTGCGGTAAATCAAACGGACCGGCCGGGACTCACCAGAACGGGGTTGCCCCCTTATCCGGCCCCCGGTTGCCACTCCAGCGAGGCAGGATTAGTGACAAACCCGATCCGCTCATAGAGGGGGCGCCCCTCATCGCTGGCATGGAGCCACACCTTGCCGAGCTGACGCGCTCTGGCACAAGCGGTAATGGCGTCGAGCAGCGCCGTGGCGATCCCCTGCCGGCGCCATTGCGGCAGCGTATACATGTTGAGCAGATACCCCTCCACCCCCGCCAGATTGCCGGGATAGGGTGGCCGCACAAACAGCGCCAGCGTTCCCGCCGCCACGATCTGCTTGCCGCCCTCCTGCTTATCGGCCTCGGCCAGCCAGGATAAAGCCCCCTCTTCACTCATCGCACGGGTAAAGTAGTCAACCGTTGCCTGCCACAGGGCAGGATCGGCCTGCGGGCTCGCCAGCTCACCCACCTCGCAGAACAGCTGCATGCGCAGCGCCACCAGCGCGGGAATATCTACGGCTCGGGCCTGACGAATGATCATCGCATCTCCTTGCATCACAGAGCAGGTCGAGAGAGGGGCCAAACGGAAGTGGGCCTGCTCGGCAAATCTGCACGACACAGGAACCACCGACGCCGACCATGTAACCGGAATGCGGATAATAGCAGAGCACATCGTTAACTATATGTTTTTAAACATATAAAAAAAGACAGCCGAAGCTGTCTTTTTCATCGAAATCAAATTGCGGATTAGTAGAAGATCCGCTCGCCACGCTCGCTCATTTTGAGCCAAACCGGTTTGGTGCTGGTTTTGTTCCAGATCCGGTGCAGATAGCTGTAGAAGCGGGCACGATCGCTGCGAAACAGCATCACGGGGAACGCCAGAATGCCCACCAGCAATACATAAATGCGACGAAGAATAATCTGAGTCAGGGAAAAGGGATGAAACATGATGTAACTCCTTACTGGTAAGACCACTGAGCAAAGATTACTCCACTCCATGTAGGATTACTACATCACCAACCCATTTTTTTATAAAAAAATGGCGAAAAACGGGAAATACTGAAAACGGGTTACGTCATTAACCAACAGTTAACAAACTTGCGAAAATCGTGCGCTTTGCCACAGTTATCAGGGGAAAAACATGCCGTAGGGAGATGCGCATGAAACTGTCGGAAGTGGCACTGCTGGTGCTGATGATTGCCCTGACACGGGCACAACTGGAGGAGTGGCAGTTGAACAGGGACGATGCCATCGTGCTGGCCGAACGGGGTGTACCCACCGTCAGCCTGTGGCAATGCGGCACCCTGAAACAACGGATGGCGGATCTCGGACACCAGAGTGCCGAGCTGCAATTTCAATATCGGGGGCAAAACATGGCGGATGTGAGCCACTATCTTGAGCGCGAATGGAAACAGGCAGGTTGCGAACAGTTATTGGTGCAGCAAGGATACTGACCGAGGTTCACGGCTCTAAGATTGATGATTCAGGAAAAACAGAGGGAAGATGGAGGCACGTTCCGGAGTCGAACCGGACTAAACGGATTTGCAATCCGCTGCATAACCGCTTTGCTAACGCGCCATGCTGACAAGACTGATTGTCTTGAAAGTGAGTTCCATCGTTGGTGCGATGGATATTTGGAGCGGGAAACGAGACTCGAACTCGCGACCCCGACCTTGGCAAGGTCGTGCTCTACCAACTGAGCTATTCCCGCGCTACTGCTTTCGTGCCAGTTTCCTGACAACGAGGCGCATTATACGTACCACGAGCGCCAGCACAACCCCTTTTTCGCAATTTAAGCCCTGACGCAGACTGTTTGCTCAGGGTTTAGACGGCTTGCTGCAATTTTCTCCATCCTGCTGTGACCCACCAAGCGAATTTGGGATAAAGTCGTTGAAATGATTACGCTTTCGTTCGAGACTTGAGCGGCTTAATAACCGGATTATCAATTGAAAATCACAAGATGAAATGGATCTTCAAGCTTCGTGGACTCAGGCCGCAGCTAATGCTGGCTTTTTTCATGTTGGGGATGGTGCCATTTTTGGTCATCACCCTCTTCTTCCTCTACAGCCACGGCAAGGATCTCACCACCCAGACCTCCAACCATCTGGTCTCCGTCCGTAATATCAAGAAGAGTCAGCTCGAGGATTACTTCAACAACCTCAAAGAGCAGATCATCAACTTCTCCCAGCAGGATTTCGCCGGCAACAGTATCGGCCGTTTCTATGGCTTTACCGGTGCCTTCGAGAAGCTGGGCACCACGCCGCAAGAGGCCCGCAGCCGCGCCCAGGCCCGCTACCTGCCCGGCACCTGGGATCAACTGCGTAAACCGGACAGCCAGGTGGAGATCGAGCCCTCCATCAGTGCCCTGATCCTCGCCGACGAGATGTATGGCCGGGTGCACCAGCGCTTTCATCGCGGCTATGCCGACATGGTGCGCAAGTCCAACTACAGCGACATCTTTCTGGTGGACCTCAACGGTGATGTGGTCTATTCGGTCACCAAGCATCCTAACTTTGCCACTAATCTGCTCTCCGGCCCCTATCAGGGCAGCGGCTTGGGTCAGACCTTCGCCAAGATCAAACGCCGCCTCGATGGTGGCCAGAAGCCGCAGCAGATCTTCGAGTTCACCGATTTTGGCCGCAACGAGCTGACCGGGCAGGTGGTCGCCTACATGGCGGCGCCCGTGATGCAGTACGACTATGTGCGCGGAGTGGTGATTTTCGAGCTGCTGCCGGACAAGCTCAACCAGATCATGGCAGAGCGGGAGGGGCTGGGCGAGACCGGCGAGACCATCCTGATCGGCCCTGACAAGCGGATGCGCGCCGATGCCTGGCTGGCACCGGAGTTCAGCGTCGAGAACAGCTTCAGCCCCAACTTCCGGCCGCTGCAAACGCCCCTCATCACCAAGACTCTCTCCGGCGAGCAGGGGGTCGGGCTGTTCTACTCCTATCAGGATGACGAGGTGCTGGCCGCCTACACCCAAGTGAAGGTGTTCGATACCGAGTGGGCCTTTATCGCCGAGATCTCCACCCGGGAAGCCTATGCCCCGATCCGCCAGCTGGAAACCCTGGTGATAGTGCTGGGGGCGGGCTCGGTACTGCTGCTGATCCTCTTCTCCCGCTGGCTCTCCCACTCCATCACGGCACCGCTGCGATCGCTTACCGAAGCGGCCGAGCAGGTGGCCGACGGCGCGCTGGATCACCCCATCGCCATCGAGCGCACCGGCGATGATATCGACCGGCTAGCCGAGGCGTTTCGTCATATGCAGCGCTCGGTGAAGGACAAGATCGAACTGATCGAGCTGCAGACCCAGGAGCTGCAACAGCAGGTCAAGCTGACCCACAAGCAGAACCTCAGCCTGCAACAGGCGGACAAGCTCAAGGATGAGCTGCTGGCCAACACCTCCCACGAGCTGCGCACCCCCATTCACGGCATCAAGGGGATGGCCGAGTCGATGCTCGCCAGCCAGCAGGATTTGACCGAAGGGCAGCAAAAGCAGCTCGGCCTCATCATCAAGAGCGCCGATGGCCTGGCCCGTCTGGTGGACGATCTGCTCGACTACCACCAGATGCGCTACGGCCAGCTGGAGATCCACCCCCAGCCCGTCTCATCCAAAGGAGTTATCCGGCTGGTACTGGATCTCTGCCAGCATCTGGTGCAGGCCAAACCCCTCACCCTGGTTGATATCAGCCCGGCCGAACTGCCGCCTGTGCTGGCCGACGAACAGCGGCTCGAACAGGTGCTCTACAACCTGGTGGGCAACGCCATCAAATACACGCCGCAGGGCAAGGTGGTGCTCAGTGCCATCGTCGAGAACAACTTCCTGCGCATCAAGGTCACGGATACCGGCATCGGCATCGCCCCCGACCATCTGGAACATATCTTCGAGCCGCTGGTGCAGATGAGCCCTGAGGTGAGCAAGCAGGGGGCGGGCCTTGGCCTCTCCATCACCCGCCAGCTGGTACACCTGATGGGGGGAGAGCTGTTTGTCGAGAGCGAGCCGAGCGTCGGCTCCACCTTCACCTTTACCCTGCCCCTTGCCACCGGCAAAGCCGCCAATCTGACCCTCGACAGCCGCCAGATCGAGCATCAGCTGGTGCGCCAGCAACCGTTGATCCTGCCGGACTGGGAGAGCGACGATCTGCCCCCTCCCCCCGAGGATGCGCCGCTCATTCTGGTGGTGGATGACGAGCCCATCAATCTGCACATCCTGCGCCATCTGCTGCAGCCCTGCGGCTACCGCATCCTGCCCAGCAGCGACGGTCACGATGCGCTGGCCAAGCTGGCCGAGGAGCCGGTGGATCTCATCCTGCTGGACGTGATGATGCCGACCCTCTCCGGTTTTGACGTCTGCCGCCGTCTGCGCGAGCAGCACCCGAAAGAGATGTTACCGGTGCTGCTGCTCACCGCCCTCAACCAGCCCAAGGATATCGAGGAGGGCTTCGGGGCCGGTGCCAATGACTATCTGGTCAAACCCTTCTGCAAGGAGGAGCTGTTTGCCCGGGTCAAGGCGCTGCTGGAGGCCAAGGCCGGACGCGCCTCGCTGGTGGAAAACCGGCTGTTGAAGCAGGAGATCGAACATCGCCTCACCTTGCAGGATCGGCTGCATCAGGATCAGCAGCGGCTGCTGGCCCTGCTCGGTGAAGGGGCCGACCCCATGCTCTTTATCGACGAGCAGGGCACTGTGCTGTTTGCCTCGCGGGTGCTGGCGCGCCTGCTGGGACAGGAGCCGGAAGCCATGGAGGGGCAGCCCCTCAATGAGTGGCTCGCCACCCCGCTGCAACAGCAGTGGCCCGACCTTGCCAGCGAGCGGGAACATAATCTGGAATTTCTGGTGGCCGGGCAGAAGGACGTGCTCAATGCCCGCGCCCTGCCCATCGCACTGGGGGGAGAGGCCGCCTTCGCCCTCACCCTGAGTACCGAACAGCGTCAGGACGAAAACCGGGTGATGGCACTGGAGAACGCCCTCAAGAACCTCTCGCGGCAAGCCATCATCGAAGATGAGCAGCTGCTGGGCGAGCTGAGCCGCCTGGGCGGCGAGTTCCGCTCGCTGGCCGATGACCTCATTCGCCAGCAGGATGACGAACCGCTGCGCCGGGCGCTGGTCGAGACCATGCAGCTCACCCTGGATGCCTGGCAGCAGGGCACCGGCAAGGGCAAAATCGTGCTGGCGGAGAAGAGCAAGCTGTGGCGGGTCTATATGGACAGATCCAGCCCGCAGACCCGCACCCTCGACAAGTATCTGAGTCTGGATACCCTGCCCAAGTCGCCGCGCTGGAAGACGGTGGTGGCCACTACCGAGTATGTGCTGGGCCACTGCCCGCTCAATGACCACCAGCGCCAGCAGTTGCAACACAGCGCCCAGACCCTGCGTCAACTCGCCAACCGCAAGCCGTGACCCGCGCCCTAAACGGGCGCCGGATCACAATTGGCAATCTGGTTTCTTTTTGCGCAAAACAAAGCCCCGCACAACCCCGAAATCGAGAGCCGATCCAATTCACAATTTTGTCATATACGCCATTTTCACAGCCACTTTTTGCACGAAAACAAATAACGCAAACCAATGATTTTAAACAGATAAAAATTAATTTTGACGAGATTGACGTGACACCGTCAATTTTTACGAAAACGACGAAATCAATAGTTGTTGTTTTCCTGTTAATTCTGGTTTGCTAGGGACGTTGGAAAACAGAATGACAAAGGTTAGACACCTGACCAACACAGAGGGCCGATTTCATCAGCATGCGAAGTCGGTGCTCACACAAAACAAGGCGACCCCTCGGGAATGCCAAAAAAATAAGAAAGGAAAACATATGCTTGCCAAAGTATCCAAAATCTCTACTGCTGTAATGCTGGGCACCATGATGCTCGCCGGCGCCGCCGGCAACGCCATGGCTGCAGAAAACAAAACCGTGCTGACCA
The DNA here is from genome assembly GCF_001921245.1 of Aeromonas sp. YN13HZO-058. Lineage (NCBI taxonomy): Bacteria > Pseudomonadati > Pseudomonadota > Gammaproteobacteria > Aeromonadales > Aeromonadaceae > Aeromonas > Aeromonas sp. YN13HZO-058. Next base: position 45,220 of record NZ_MQSY01000014.1, read on the forward strand.
TGGTCGCACAACAGGAAACCGCGTGGGTCAAGAACTTCAACCCCTTCCTGCAAGCGGGCCTGCTGCACACCACCCGTCACTTCATCTATGAACCGCTGGTGATCTTCAACGATATGCAAGGGGGCAAACCCGTCTATCGTCTGGCCACCAACTATGCGTTCAGCGATGACCTGAAATCCGTCACCTTCGATCTGCGTGACGGCGTGAAGTGGTCTGACGGCGAAGCCTTTGATGCCGATGACATCATCTTCTCCTTCAATCTGGTCAAGGCCAACAAGGCGCTGGATGAGCGCTCAATCTGGACCCAGATCAAGAGCGTCGAGAAGCTGGCCCCCAACAAGGTCAAATTCGACCTGACCGAGGTCAACACCAACGTGGTGAATGATCTGGTGCTGGTACCTATCGTGCCGGAGCACCAGTGGAAATCGGTGAAAGATCCGGTTGCCTTCACCAACGACAAGCCGGTCGGTACTGGCCCCTTCACCGAAGTGGACAACTTCTCCGCCCAGCTCTACACCCAGTGCCGCAACCCGCACTACTGGGATAACGCCAACCTCGCCATCGACTGTCTGCGCATGCCGCAGATGGCCACCAACGACCAGGTGCTGGCTGCTGTCATGAAGGGTGACATCGACTGGTTCGGCTCCTTCGTGCCGGACATCGAGCGCCTCTACGTCGGCAACGATCCGAAGAACAACAAATACTGGTTCCCGGCCTCCGGTACCGTGGCGTTCAACGTCAACTTCCAGACCAAGAACCCGGGCAACCACGAAGCCTTCAACGACATCAACTTCCGTCGCGCCTTCTCCATGGCGATGGATCGCCAGTCCATGGTGGATATCGCGGGCTACGGCTACCCCACCGTCAACGAGTACCCGTCAGGTCTGGGCAAAGCCTTTGACTCCTGGAACAACCCGGAAGTGGACAAGAAGTACGGCAAGTACAACAAGTTCGATCTGGAAGGGGCCAAGGCACTGCTGAAAGAGGCAGGCTACAAGGATTGTGACGGCGACAAGTTCCTCGACACTCCGAGCTGCAAAAAGATCGAGTTCAAGGTACTGGTACCGAACGGCTGGACCGACTGGGTCAACACAGTACAGATTGGTGTAGAAGGGCTGCAGGCGCTGGGCCTGAACGCCAAGACCGCTACCCCGGAAGCGACTGTCTGGACCGAGAACCTCATCACTGGCGACTTTGATGTGGCGCTGCAGGGCTACTTTGCCGGTGCCAACCCGCACAAGTACTTCGAGACCGCGTTCCACTCCCGCAACATGGGTGACCGTGGCAACCGCTTCGCCGCGCCCCGTTACAAGGACCCCGAGCTCGACAAGCTGATCGATGACTTCACCCAGACCGCCGATGCGGCCAAGCAGAAGGAGATCATGTTCGCCATCCAGGATCGTGTTGGTGCCAACCAGACCATCATTCCGGTCTTCAACAACCCGACCTGGTATGAGTACAGCACCAAGCGCTTCAACGGCTGGTTCAGTGCTGATAACCCGGTAGCCAAACCTCAGCTCCACCCGGACACCCCTGAGCGTCTGCTGCACGTGTTGTCCCTCAAGCCAAACAGCTAAACAATCCCGGCCCCCTGCGGGGGGCCATCTTCCCCGTTAATCCCCTTCTTGCCCGGTTCTGCCGGGGTTGGGGTAGCTATACCCGACGCGGGGCAGGCTTGCAGTAAAAGGTACCATCATGGGATTCATACTGAGACGCTTTTCCTTCTACCTGGTTGCCTTTCTGGTAGCCGCCACCATCAACTTCCTGTTACCTCGTGCCATGCCTGGCGACCCCGTATCTGTTATGTTTGCCCGTGCTGGCGCCATGATGGAACCCGCCGCCCTGGAAGCGCTCAAAGCCACCTTCGGTTTTGTTGACGGCCCCATCGGCACCCAATTTCTCACCTATGTGAAGAGTGTCTTCACCTGGGATCTCGGCACCTCGGTGCGCTTCTACCCGCAGCAGGTCTCTGACGTGCTGGGCCGTGCCATCGGCTGGACCCTGTTTCTGGTCGGCACCTCCACCATCCTGAGCTTCTCCATCGGTTCCATCGTCGGCATCTTCGCCGCCTGGTATCGCGGCGGCCGGATGGACAGCATTCTCTCCCCGCTCACCCTGGTGATGCAGGCCATTCCGCCAGTGGTGGTCTCCCTGCTCGCCCTGTTCCTGTTCGGGGTCAGCCTCGAGTGGCTGCCTATCGGCTACGCCTACAGTCCGGAAATTCCGGCAGACTGGGGCTGGGAGCACATCAAGAGCATCATGACCCACGCCATCATGCCGGTGCTGACCCTGGCCATCGTGCAGGTGGGGGGCTTTCTCATCACCATGCGCAACAACATGATCAACCTGCTCGGTGAGGATTACATCACCATGGCCAAGGCCAAGGGGCTCTCCAGCAACCGGGTGATCTTCAACTACGGCGCCCGCAACGCCATTCTGCCCAGCGTCACCGCCCTCTCCATGGCGCTCGGTTTCGTCATCGGTGGCTCCCTCATCACCGAGGTGATCTTCAACTACCCGGGCCTGGGCCTGACCCTCTATCAGGGCATTCTGGCCCGCGACTACCCGCTCATTCAGGGGCAGCTGCTCATCATGACCATCACCATGCTCAGCTTTAACTTCCTGGCCGACGTGCTCTACGTCTTCCTGGATCCCCGTCTGCGTACAGGAGGCAAATAAGATGCAAATGCCCACCATCCTCAAAATATTACTGGGCAACCGCAAAGCCGCCTGCGGCCTCGCCATCGTGGTTGCCTTCGTGCTGATGGCCATCTTTGCCCCCATTCTGGCCAGCAACGAGCCGACCAAACGGGTGGCTCGCCCGCACCAGCCGCCCAGCACCGAGTTCGTGATGGGGTCCACCCGCATGGGCCACGATATCTGGTCCCAGTTCACCAACGGCGCCCGGATCTCGCTGCTGGTGGGCTTTAGCGCAGGCCTGCTGGTCTGCACCCTGGCCGTTGCCATCGGCATCACCGCCGGTTACTTCGGTGGTCTGGTGGATGAGTGCCTCACCTTCCTGATGAACGTGGTGCTGGTGATCCCCAACCTCCCCTTGCTACTGGTGCTGGCGAGCTTTATCGGGGAGGCGTCGCCGACGGTGATTGCCGTGATAATAGGGTTGACCTCGTGGGCCTATGGCGCGCGGGTGATCCGCGCCCAGACCCTGGCGCTGCGCGAAAAAGAGTTCGTCATCGCCGCCGAAGTGCTGGGCGAGCCGGCCTGGCGCATCATTCTGGTGGAGATCCTGCCCAACCTCATCTCCATCATCGGGGTGAGCTTCATCGGCTCCATCATCTACGCCATCGTCACCGAAGCTACTCTGGAGTTCCTCGGTCTCGGTGACCCGACCGTGGTGAGCTGGGGCATCATGCTCTACAACGCCCAGACCTCCAGTGCCATCCTGATCGGCGCCTGGTGGGAAGTGCTGGCCCCCTGCTTCGCCATCGCCACCCTGGGTGCCGGTCTGGCCCTGCTCAACTTCGCCATCGACGAGATCGCCAACCCGCAACTGCGCTCCCACAAAGGGCTCAACCGCTGGAAGAAACTGGCTACACCGGTCGCCACACCGCTCTCTGCCGCACAGGAGAAGACAGCATGAACAAGCATCCCCTGCTGTCAGTACGCAATCTTTGCGTCGACTACATCACCGAAAATGGCGACGTGCGCGCCGTCAACTCGGTCAGCTTCGATATCAGACAGGGTGAGGTGTTCGGCCTCGCCGGCGAGTCGGGCTGCGGCAAGTCCACCGTCGCCTTCTCGGTCGCCCGGCTGCACAAGCCACCCGCCTACATCAGCGGTGGCGAGATCCTGTTCAAGGGGGAGAACATCCTCCACTACAACGAGGAGCGGCTGCGCTCCTACCGCTGGCAACAGGTGTCGGTGGTGTTCCAGTCCGCCATGAATGCCCTGAACCCGGTGCTGCGGATGGAGGAGCAGTTCTGCGACGTGCTGCTGGCCCACAACCCCGGCATGACCCGTTACGAGGCGATCAAGCGTGCGCAGGAGCTGCTCACCATCGTCGATATCCACCCGAGTCGGCTCAAAGATTATCCGCACCAGTTCTCCGGCGGCATGCGCCAGCGGCTGGTGATCGCCATCGCCATGGCGCTCAACCCCGAGCTCTTGATCATGGATGAGCCAACCACGGCGCTCGACGTGGTGGTGCAGCGGGAGATCCTGCAGAAGGTCTATGCCCTGAAAGAGAAGTTCAACTTCTCCATTCTGTTCATCACCCACGACCTCTCCTTGATGGTGGAGTTCTGCGATCGCATCGGCATCATGTATGCCGGCGAACTGATTGAAGTCGCCCCCTCCAAGGCGATCCTGACCGCGCCGCTGCACCCCTATACCAAGGGACTCGGCAACTCCTTCCCGCCCCTGCACGGGCCGAAGACGGTGCTGGAGGGGATCCCGGGCACCCCGCTCAACCTGCTGGAGGTGCCGGTCGGCTGCCGCTTTCAGGCCCGCTGCGGCAAGGTGCACGATCGCTGCCGTCAGGAGTACACCAAGTTGGCCGAGATCCGCCCCGGGCAACAGACCGCCTGCCACCTCTATGAAGAGCAGGGGCGGCAACAAGATTCCGTGATCTATCTGGACAAGGCCGCTGGCTGTTAAGGATGTCTGTCATGCAAATCGCCAAAACCGATGCACCCATCATCGAAGTCCAGCACCTCTACAAGGACTTCCCCATCAACTCCAATGCCATCAAGAGTGGCAAGATGCGGGCACTGTCCGACATCACCTTCAACCTGCACCGGGGCCGCGCCCTGGCGGTGGTCGGGGAGTCGGGCTCCGGCAAGAGCACCATCGCCAAGATCATCGCCAAGATGTACAAGCTCAGTGCCGGGCGCATTCTCTATCGCGGCCACGATCTGGAGGAGTTCAACAAGGGCACCGCCCTGCTGGACTATCGCCAGAGCGTGCAGATGGTGTGGCAAGACCCGTTCGGTTCATTGAACCCTACCCACACCATCTATCACCACATCGCCCGCCCCCTGCTGCTGCACAGCAAGGTGATCGACAAGAAAGATCTGCCCGACATGGTCCACGCCCTGCTGGAGAAAGTCGGCCTGACCCCTGCCAAGGCGACAGCGGCCAAATATCCGCACCAGCTCTCCGGCGGTCAGCGCCAGCGGGTCAACATCGCCCGCAATCTGGCGGTGGAGGCGGAAGTGGTGCTGGCGGACGAGCCGACTTCCATGCTCGATGTCTCCATTCGCATCGGCATCCTCAACCTGATGGAGCAGATGAAGAACGAACTGGGGGTCTCCATGCTCTACATCACCCACGACATCGCCACCGCCCGCTATGTAGCGGAAGATCTGGCGGTGATGTATGTGGGTCACATGGTGGAGTGGGGCGAGGTGGACGAGATCCTGCACCACCCGCAGCACCCCTACACCCAGTTGCTCATCTCGGCAGTGCCCGATCCCGAGAAGAGCATCCACGCCGAGCTGGAGGGTGGCCGCAAGGGGGAGATCCCGCTCTGGACACCGGAGTCCTGCGGCTGCCCCTTTGCAGGGCGCTGCAATCAGGCGATGCCTCGCTGCAAGGAAGCGCTGCCTGCCATCACCAAGCTTGCTGACAACCACTTCGTGCGCTGCTACCTCTACGAGTGATGGTGCACCTTAGACCGGCCGGACAGCCCTGTCCGGCCATGCCTCGATACGGGGCGGCCACAGCCCCGTGATGTGCCTCACCGTTCGGCGGTGAACCACAGGAGTAAGAAGTTGATGGAACTCTTGATCAATCAGGTGGGCTACGAGTGCGACGGCCACAAGGTCGCCCTGCTGCAAACCACCCCCGCCCATGATCTCGGCGGCTATGTCAGGCTGCAACGCCTTGATGATGGCCAGATCCTGTTTGAAACCCCGCTGCAACCGGCTGGCAGCGTCCCCGGCTGGCAGGGCCGCGCTTACTTAAGCGCCGACTTCTCCGCGTTCAAGGAGCCCGGCCACTACCGGCTGGAGGCGATCACGGCCCCCATCGGCGCAGCCGCTACGGAGCAGCGCATTGTCCGTTCGACCCGTTTCGCCATCGGCCAGGATCTGCTGGCCAGCCGCTGCCTTTCCGATGTCATCCACTACTTCAAAGGGCAGCGCGCCAGCGGCACCTTCGATCGGGCCGACCGCAGCGCCCGCCTGTTTGGCACCGACCAGCACAAAGATGTGCACGGCGGCTGGTTCGATGCCAGTGGCGACATGAGCAAATACCTGAGCCACCTCTCCTACGCCAACTACCTCAATCCCCAGCAGACCCCCATGGTGGTGTGGGCCCTGCTCAAGTGCCGCGAACTCTTGGCCCCGCGCCGCGATATCGACGGAGTGAATCTCTGCAAGCGGCTCAATGACGAGGCGCTGCACGGCGCCGATTTCCTCTGCCGGATGCAGGATGAGTCGGGCTTCTTCTACATGACCCTGTTCGACAAGTGGAGCAAGGATCCAGCCCAGCGCGAGCTGTGCGCCTATGCCACCCAACAAGGGATCAAGTCCGCCAACTGGCAGGCCGGTTTTCGCCAGGGGGGTGGCATGGCCATCGCCGCGCTGGCCCGCGCCGCCCGCGAGAGCGTCAGTGGCGACTTCGATGCCAGCCGCTACGCCGAGGCGGCCAAACGCGGCTACCAGCACCTGTGCGAGCACAACCTCGCCTATCTGGATGACGGGGTCGAGAACATCATCGACGACTACTGCGCCCTGTTGGCGGCGGTGGAGCTGACCCGCACCTTCGGCGCCGAGTGGCTGGTCGAGGCGAGAGCCCGCGCCAGCAAGCTCTGCGCCCGCCAGCGCATTCATCCGGAGCTGGGTCACTACTGGTCGGCCAACGAGGATGGCTCGCGCCCCTACTACCATGCCGCCGAGGCGGGTCTGCCGGTGCTGGCGCTGCTGGAATATTTAGACGTGGAGCCGGATCAGGAGCACAAGGCCCGGGTACAAACCGTGGTGGAGCAGGCGCTGGCCGCCGAGCTGGCGCTCTGCACCCGGGCGGGCAATCCCTTCTCCCTCGCCCGCCAATATGTGAAAGGGGTGGATGAAGCGCCGCGCGTCAGCTTCTTTATGCCCCACCACAACGAATCCGGTTACTGGTGGCAGGGAGAGAACGCCCGCCTCGCGTCGCTGGCGACCATGGCCTTTGCTGGCGCCCGCCACTTCCCCCGCCAGAGCCAGCCGCTGCTCACCTTCGGCCAGCGCCAGCTCGACTGGATCCTCGGGCAGAACCCGTTCAACGCCTGCATGCTGGCGGGCCACGGCATCAACAACCCCGCCTATACCGCCGGGTATCCCAATGCGCAGGGGGGGATCTGCAACGGCATCACCGCCGGATTCGATGACGAGAATGATGTGGCCTTTATTCCGGAAGCGTACAAGGATCTGCTGGATCAGAACTGGCGCTGGGGTGAGCAATGGATCCCCCACGCCGCCTGGTTTGCCCTGGCCATCAGCTGGCAGAGCGCCCTGAGTGATCGAAATGAGCAGGGAGGTCGCCATGATTGAGTTCTGGGTCGGTGTCGATGGCGGGGGTACCCACACCCGCGCCCGCATTCGCGATCGGGCTGGCAAGCTGCTCGGCGAGGGGCGCGCCGCTGGCTCCAATCTGGAGCTGGGCATCCCCCATGCCCACGCCAATGTGCTGGCCGCCATCGCCAGCGCCCGCCTTGCCGCTGGGCTCGGCATCGAGAGCGAACAGCAGATGGGGGTCGGCCTGGCGCTCGCCTCCGCCGAGCTCGCCGACTGCTATCACGCCATGCTCGCCATGCCCTTCCCCTTTGCCAGCGTCAGGCTCACCTCCGATGCCTTCGGCGCCTGCCTCGGCGCTTTTGGTGGCCGTGAGGGGGCCATCCTCATCGCCGGTACCGGCTCGGTGGGGCTGATCTATCACGCAGGTCAAATTCGCACCTGTTCCGGCCGCGGCTTCCCCATTTCGGACATAGGCAGCGGCGCATGGCTGGGGCTGCGCGCCATCCAGCAATCCCTGCTCTGCCACGACGGCATTCTGCCTCCCAGCACCCTCGCCATCCGCTTGATGGATCGCTTCAAGCGGGATCAGGCGGAAGTAGTGCGCTGGGCCGCCCGCGCCATTCCGGCCGACTATGGCCACTTTGCCCCCTGGGTATTCGATGCCGCCAGCGATGGCGACGAGCTAGCCAACCAGCTGCTGGACGAAACCTGCGAACAGCTGCGGATCCTGCTGGACGGGATGACCATGCTCGGTGCCAGCCAGATCGCTCTGCTGGGAGGGATTGGCTCGCGCCTCGCTCCCCGTCTCGGCCAGCTCAACCTGATCCCCCCCCAGGCAGATGCGCTCGATGGCGCCATCCTGTTTGCCCAATCAGAGGATTTTCCATGTCTACACCCCTGATCCACACCCAGGTCGCCCGACGTGACGGCGAGGATGTCTGGTTCACCTTCACCCTCTCCCGCATGCCGGATACCCGGTGGAAGCTGCACTTCTGTCTGGCCCGCCATATCGACCCCGACTCATTGCAAGGGGGCGAACTGGAGCGCCAGAGCGGCAGCTACAAGGTGATTGTCCCGCAAGCGGGCAGCTGCGAGCTGCGCTTTTGCTGTCGTCAGACCCCCATCAAGAAGCTCTCCGACATGCCGCAGGGGTTCTTCCTCAGCTTGCCGGAGGCGACCACCGGTGCCCAGCTGCTACCGGTGACGCTGGCGGCGCAGGATCTTGGACTGGAGAACCCGCCGGTAACCCGCCCCGACCTGCCCGAAGTCGAGCCCCTGCTTGGAATAGTGCCGCAACCGGCCCATCAGGTGCTGCTGGAGGGGAACTTCCGGCTGGCCGAGCGGGCCCATGTCAGCGCCCCCCGCGATGTCCCGGGTCTGCTGGCCCACTTCAACGAGCTGACGTCGCTGGCACTGGAGCAGGATCACGACGCAGAAATCCGGCTGACCGAGGCCAAACTGGCCCCCGAAGCCTACCAGCTCACTATCACGCCACAGGAGGTAGTGATTGCCGCCGCCGACGAAGCGGGCTGGCGTCATGGGCTGGTGACCCTGGCCCAGTGGTATCTGCAACATGGCGAGAGCCTGCCCTGCGTCACGCTGGAGGATGCCCCGCGCTTCGGCTTTCGCGGCATTTTTCTCGACTGTGCCCGCCACTTCCACACTCCGGCAACCATCAAGCGCCTGCTCAAGCTGATGAGCCTCTACAAGTTCAACCGCTTCCACTGGCACCTGACCGATGACGAGGGGTGGCGGATCGAGATCAAGGCCTTCCCCGCGCTGACCGACGTGGGCGCCTGGCGCGGCCACGATCTGGCGATCGGCCCCCAGCTCAGTGGCGGCGCCGAACCCTATGGCGGCTACTACACCCAGAGCGAGGTGAAGGAGCTGGTGAGCTATGCCAGTGAGCTCGGTATCACCGTCATTCCCGAGATCGACATTCCGGGCCACTGCCACGCCGCCATCAAGGCGCTGCCCGAGCTGCTGGTGGAAACGGCGGATCACTCCCGCTACCTCTCGGTTCAGCATTTCGATGACAACGTGCTCAACCCCGCCCTGCCCGGCACCTACCGCTTCCTGGAGACTGTGCTGGACGAGGTGTGTGAACTCTTCCCCGGCCCGCAGATCCACATGGGCGGTGACGAGGTGCCTACCGGAGTCTGGACTGACAGCCCCGCCTGCCAGCAGCTGATGACCGAGCAGGGCTACGCCGACTGCCGCGAGCTGCAGGGCCATCTGCTGCGCCACTGCCAGCGCTATCTGGCCGACAAGGGCAAGCGGATGATCGGCTGGGAAGAGATCCTGCACGGCGACAAGGTAAGCCGCAAAGCCGCCGTCTGTGCCTGGACCAGCTTCCAGGCGGGGCTGGACGCCGCCGCAGCCGGTTATCCGGTGGTAATGGCGCCAGCCCAGTCCCTCTATCTGGATCTGGCCTGGAGCCAGGACATTCATGAACCCGGCCTCTACTGGGCGGGGACCCTCAATCTGGAGCAGGTCTATGCGTGCGATCCTGCGCCATCCGATTTCCATGCCAACGATAACATCCTCGGGGTGCTGAGCCCCTTGTGGTCAGAATTGATCACCAGCCGTGATCGTCTCGACTACATGTTGTTCCCGCGTATGCTGGCCACGGCCGAGGTGGCCTGGAGCGATCCCGCCCACAAGGGCTGGGATCACTTCGCCGCCCGCCTGCCGGGCCAGCTGCAGATCCTCGATCAGTTGCAGGTGCGCTACCGGATGCCACAGAGGTAATGTTGTCTCTATTTTGGCGGCCGCTTGGCCGCCTTTTTTCATTTCAGCCCCCGCCCAACCTTATTCCGCCCACTCCCCGAGCCCTTGCTCCCGACACAGCCAAGAGGCCACAATGACCCATCCGTACAACAGCAACTACAGCAACTACAGGCATCCATGTTTCACCCCTCCCATGAAAAAGTGGCCAGAATCGAGGCGATCATCGCCCTGATCCCGGCTGGCAGAGTGGTCAGTTATGGTCAGGTGGCCGATCTGGCCGGGCTGCCCGGACGGGCCAGACTGGTGGGCAAGGTGCTGCGGGAAACCGACAAGGTACTGCCCTGGCATCGGGTGCTGGGCGCGGCGGGCACCATCTCGCTACCAAAAGGATCGCAAGGTTTTGCCGAACAGACGGGACGCCTGCAGCAGGAGGGGGTCGTGGTGATCGGGGGGCGGGTCAGAATGAAGGAGTGGCAATGGCAGCCCGACTTGGCCGAGCTGCTTTTTCTACTGCCGTTTTGAGGGGGTCACTGCCGGATCACTCCAGCGGCGCCAGGATCTCTTCGCTGCGCACCTGCACCGGTATAGTCTCGTCCTCGCGCTGCAGCAGCACCAGCAGGCTCTGCCGGTCCACCTCCAGCACATAGGCCGCCCCTTCCCGGGTCATGCAGCTCATGCCCGGCCGGATCTCGTTAATCTCCATCTCAACCTCCTTGTTACAACGCTACACTCCTTGCAGCTGTCTCAGTATACCGCTATCCATAAGCAAAGAGGCCCCATGTCGGGGCCTCTTTGTCATCAGGCTTTTTTGGCCTTCGGCAAACTCTCTTGCCAGGTACCGTTATCGTAGTGAGCGGTCCAACCGGTCGCCTTGCCGTTGACCTCGCTCATCACGTACTGCTCCTTGGTCTTGCGACTGAAGCGCACGATGGCGGGGTTGCCGTCCGGATCGGTGAGCGGGGCACCGGCCAGATACTTGTGCTTGGCGGAGATGCGATCCTTGAAGCGTTGCAGCTCTTCCACCAGCGGCGCGCGGGTCTCGCGGGATTTGGGGAAGTTGCTGGCCGCCAGGAACAGACCGGCAGCACCGTCACGCAGCACAAAGTGGGCGTCGGACTGGGTGCACTTGAGCTCGGGCAACGGCACCGGATCCTCTTTCGGCGGTGCGATATCGCCGTTTTTCAGGATCTTGCGGGTGTTCTTGCAGGTCTCGTTGGTGCAACCCATGTACTTGCCGAAACGGCCGTTCTTGAGCTGCATCTCGCTGCCGCAACGGTCGCACTCGATGCTCGGCCCTTCATAGCCCTTGAGCTTGAACTGGCCCTTCTCGATTTCGTAGCCATCGCAGTCCGGATTTCGGCCACAGACATGCAGCTTGCGGCTGTCGTCGATGATGTAGGCATCCATCGCGGTGCCACAGACGCCGCAGCGGTGCTTGGCGCGCAGCGCTTCGGTTTCCGCCTCATCACCGTCAGTGGTGGAAACGAACTCGTCGGCAGAGACCAGGTTGATGGTCTTCTTGCAGCGCTCTTTCGGCGGCAGGGCATAGCCGGAGCAGCCGAGGAACACGCCGGTGGTGGCGGTACGAATACCCATCTTGCGGCCGCAATCCGGGCAGTCGATATCGGTCATCACCATCTGGTTGGCACGCATGCCGCCCTCTTCGGGCGCCTTGTCAGCCTTCTCCAGCTCCTGGGTAAACTCGGCGTAGAAGGCATCGAGCACCTTCTTCCACTCCAGCGTCCCTTCAGCGATGCCATCGAGCTTGTCTTCCATCTTGGCGGTGAACTCGTAGTTCATCAGCTCGACAAAGTTCTCGACCAGACGATCGGTAACGATCTCGCCCATCTTCTCGGCGAAGAAACGACGGCTCTCGACCCGCACATAACCGCGATCGACGATGGTGGAGATGATGGATGCGTAGGTAGACGGACGGCCGATGCCGCGCTTTTCCAGCTCACGCACCAGCGCCGCTTCGGTAAATCGAGCAGGCGGCTTGGTGAAGTGCTGGCGCGGATCCAGCTTGACCAGTTTCAGTACCTCGCCCACGGTCACCGCAGGCAGCTGGCTATCTTCACCTTTACGGCCCATCGGCGGCAGCGCCTTGGTCCAACCGGCGAAGCGCAGGGTACGGCCACGGGCCTTCAACTCGAACTCACCTGCCTTGACGGTCAGGGTAGAGGAGTCGTACTGGGCCGGGGTCATCTGGCAGGCAACAAACTGACGCCAGATGAGATCGTACAGACGCATGGCATCCGGCTCCATCCCTTCCAGCATCTCGGACGTGACCAGCACGCTGGAGGGACGGATCGCCTCATGCGCTTCCTGGGCACCGGCCTTGGAACCATAGAGGTTCGGCTCGGCCGGCAGATAGGCTGCGCCATACTGCTCGCCGATATATTCACGCACCGCTTCAACCGCCTCTTTGCTGAGGTTGGTGGAGTCGGTACGCATATAGGTGATGTAACCCGCTTCATAGAGACGCTGGGCCATCATCATGGTCTTCTTGACCCCGAAGCTCAGACGGGTAGAGGCCGCCTGCTGCAGGGTGGAGGTGATGAAGGGGGCAGACGGCTTGGAGCCGGTCGGCTTGTCTTCCCGGTTCACCACCTTGTAGTCGACCCCTTCCAGGGCCGCCACGGCGGCGAAGGTCTCGGCCTGGGTTACCGGCTTGAAGTCGGCGCCGTTGCGGCTGACCACTTCCATCCGCAGATCAGCCTTATCACCGGTCAGCAGGTCGGCATTGAGATCCCAGAATTCGACCGGTACGAACGCCTTGATTTCGCGCTCTTTATCAACGATGAGGCGCACCGCAACGGACTGCACCCGACCGGCGGAGAGACCGCGAGCCAGCTTCTTCCACAGCAACGGGGAGACCATGTAACCCACCACGCGGTCGAGGAAACGACGGGCCTGCTGGGCATTGACGCGGTCAATATTGAGTTCGGACGGCTGGGCAAACGCCTCCTTGATGGCGCTCTTGGTGATCTCGTTGAACACCACGCGCTTGTAGCGGCTGTCGTCGCCACCGATGATCTCGCGCAGGTGCCAGGCGATCGCCTCTCCTTCTCTATCCAAGTCGGTTGCGAGATAGATGGTGTCGGCTTTCTCGGCCAGACTTTGCAACTCGCTGACCACCTTCTCCTTGCCGGGCAAAATCTGGTAGTTAGCCTGCCAGCCAGCGGTCGGATTGATACCCATCCGGGCAAACAGGGCCTTGCGATCCTTGGCAGCCTTCTCGGTTTCGCTCAACTTGATGCCGCGAATGACAGGTTTCTTGGGCTCGGTGCTGGCGCTGCCGCTGGTGGGCAGATCGCGAACATGACCCACGCTGGATTTCACCACGTAGTCCTTGCCCAGATATTTGTTGATCGTCTTGGCCTTGGCCGGAGACTCCACTATGACCAGTGATTTGCCCATGCTGTAACTATTATCCTCATTGCACCCGACGGGGTTGGTGTGCGGTTTTGTGGGGCTGTATAAGAGATTTGGCGCGAAAAAGCAATCTTGTGAGCAAATTTGCCTGACCAGCCCGAACCACACGGCTTCTTTTATTGCTTCTTTATTTATTAATGCGAAGGGTGCGGGCCAGACGCAACCGCTTTTTCAATTTTCTGCCATACCGCCCCTCTTTTTATATCTGAAACGACATAAAAACGTCTGCTGGTTACCGGCTTGTTACAAAAACATAAAATCTCTTTATAATGGCCCAACCCCGACGCATTGTGCGCGGAAGGAACCGCTACCCATCATAAAAATCGAAAGGATGTACTCAATGAAGCACTTCGAGGTCAATTTCGACGGTCTGGTCGGCCCGACTCATAACTATGCCGGCCTCTCCTACGGCAACGTTGCCTCCCAGAGCAATGCCCAGGAGGCTTCCAATCCGAAAGAGGCCGCCAAACAGGGGCTGCGCAAGATGAAGGCGCTGACCGAGCTTGGCATGACCCAGGGGGTACTGGCGCCACAAGAGCGTCCCGATCTCGCTACCCTGCGCCGCCTCGGCTTCACCGGCAACGATGCCCGGGTGCTGGAGCAGGCCGCCAAACAGGCTCCCGCCGTACTGGCTGCCTGCTATTCGGCCTCCAGCATGTGGACCGCCAACGCCGCCACCGTCTCTCCCAGTGCCGACACCCGGGATGGCCGCATTCACTTCACCCCCGCCAACCTGACCAACAAGTTTCACCGCTCCCTGGAGCCTGACGTCACGGGCCGCATCCTGCGCGCCGTGTTCAACAATGATCGCCACTTCAGCCACCACCTCCATCTGCCAGAAAATGATCACTTCGGCGACGAGGGCGCCGCCAACCACACCCGCCTCTGCCGCGCCTATGGCGAGGCAGGCGTCGAGCTGTTTGTCTATGGCCGCAGCGCCTTTGACTACTCCCGCCCGGCGCCGACGCGCTACCCGGCCCGCCAGACTCTGGAGGCGAGTCAGGCCATCGCCCGCCTGCATGGCCTCGGCGAGGAGAGCGTGGTGTTTATCCAGCAAAACCCGGAGGTGATCGATCAGGGGGTGTTCCATAACGACGTGATCGCGGTGGGCAACCAGAACGTGCTGTTCTTCCACCAACAAGCCTTCCTCGACACCGAAGCGGTGCTGGCCGAGATCAGCGGCAAGTTTGGCGAGGGGGATCTGCACTTTATCGAAGTGCCGACCGCCGAGGTCTCCGTGCTGGATGCGGTGAAATCCTACCTGTTCAACACCCAGATCCTCACCCTGCCCAATGGCGAGATGGCGATCATCGCCCCCACCGAGTGCCGCGACAATCCGGCGGTCTCTGCCTATCTTGGCAAGCTGCTGACGCAGGGCACCCCGATCAAGGCGGTACACTACATGGATGTGAAACAGAGCATGCGCAATGGCGGCGGCCCGGCCTGCCTGCGGCTGCGAGTCGCCATGAACGATCAGGAGCTCGCCGCGGTCAATCCGGCCAGCCTGATCAACGACAGCCAGTTTGCTCGCCTCGATGGCTGGGTAGATCGCCACTACCGCGACCGTCTGACCCTCGATGATCTGCGGGATCCGGCGCTGGTGCAGGAGTCCCGCAGCGCACTGGACGAGCTGACCCAGATCCTGAAACTGGGTTCGGTCTACCCGTTCCAGCGCTAGATGTGATACCCGGGAAGACCGCCGACACTGGCGGTCTTCCCTTATCTGCCTCATGTTCACCGTGATCGCCAGCTTGCACGCATGCTGCTTTGTGCAGAAAAGCAGCGCACAACTTGCTGATAAGCTTGAATTTTGAGCTGGATGTATCAAAAAATCGACGAACAGTCATTTTTTACTGCCAGAAGCCTCATCAAGGGGTTCACAAAGCCTCTGGATCTGATAGTATGCGCCTCGCACTTGGGGAGGGGTTCCCGAGCGGCCAAAGGGATCAGACTGTAAATCTGACGGCTCTGCCTTCGAAGGTTCGAATCCTTCTCCCTCCACCATTCAAGTGCAAAAGTAGTGACAATCAGGAAATACCCCGTGGAGGGGTTCCCGAGCGGCCAAAGGGATCAGACTGTAAATCTGACGGCTCTGCCTTCGAAGGTTCGAATCCTTCTCCCTCCACCATTCAAGTGCAAAAGTAGTGACAATCAGGAAATACCCCGTGGAGGGGTTCCCGAGCGGCCAAAGGGATCAGACTGTAAATCTGACGGCTCTGCCTTCGAAGGTTCGAATCCTTCTCCCTCCACCATTTCCCTGATTGCAATGGCTGAATACAATTTGCTTTGCCCCTGTGGAGGGGTTCCCGAGCGGCCAAAGGGATCAGACTGTAAATCTGACGGCTCTGCCTTCGAAGGTTCGAATCCTTCTCCCTCCACCATTTCCCTGATTGCAATGGCTGAATACAATTTGCTTTGCCCCTGTGGAGGGGTTCCCGAGCGGCCAAAGGGATCAGACTGTAAATCTGACGGCTCTGCCTTCGAAGGTTCGAATCCTTCTCCCTCCACCATCATTCAGAAAACCCGGCCTAGCGCCGGGTTTTCGCTTTGTATACCCACCCACTCATTTCTGCCCTTGTCAGATCTGACAGTTGCAATTGCATTCAATCTTGCTCATCGTGGCATCATCGACATCAGAGTATTCACATCATGTTTGAAGTCTGGGACGAGCACGGTCACGCCACCGGTCTGACACTGCAGGCGCTCAAAGTCAGAATTAGCAACGACTATCAGGGCGATCTGATGGTGCGCTACAGCAACAAGCTGGGACTTCCCACAACCCTCTTTCTGACCATCCACCAGGGCGTTGCCTATCAACGCTTCAAAGCCGGCTCGCCAAAACTGGACTGGGAGTGGCTGGCCGGTGCAGGCAATGGTCACAGCCCCCGCGATTTTATGAGTGAACAGTTTCCGCTATTTCAGCTCTCCCTCGATAGCTGAGTCTCTCTCCATCAACCTCAATCCGGCACTGGGCAGTGCCACCTATCAGAATCTGTTGCTGCTGGTGCTGCTACAGGCGGTCAAGAGTAGCCATGCCTTGCGCATGCTGACCGGACTGGTGGAATACCTGCAGCGGCTCGGCATGAAGGTGGTGTGCGAAGGGGTAGAAAACCAGACCCATATCGAGATTGCCAACCGGCTCGGCTGTGACTATCAGCAGGGTTACGCCTACGCCATGCCCGCCCCCCTCTCCCGTTGGGCCTGAGCGGCCCACTTTTCTAGCTGACTCGCGCTGGCAACCATTCCCTGCCAAATTGCATGATGCGGTGAGGGCGAGTACAATCTCGCACCCCGTTTATCCGGCACATATTCATCTATAGGTGTTTCGGGTATGCCGTCATCGGGTCGCGCTGTGATGAACGCTCTTTCCGAGAGCAGAGTCCTGCGCACTCAACCAATACGGCGCCATCAGGTGGCGCCGTCCTGATTTGCAATCAGATATAAAGAGTCCGCCATGTTTAAACCAGAATTGCTCTCCCCCGCAGGTTCCCTCAAGAACATGCGTTACGCCTATGCCTATGGCGCCGATGCCGTCTATGCCGGCCAGCCCCGCTACAGCCTGCGGGTGCGCAACAACGAATTCGATCACGAAAACCTGCAGCTGGGCATCAATGAAGCCCATGCGCTGGGCAAGCAGTTCTATGTGGTGGCCAACATCCAGCCCCACAACTCCAAGCTCAAGACCTTCATCCGCGACATGCGCCCCGTGGTGGAGATGAAGCCGGATGCGCTGATCATGTCCGACCCCGGTCTCATCATGATGATGCGCGAAGCCTTTCCGGATATGCCCATTCACCTCTCGGTGCAGGCCAACGCTGTCAACTGGGCCACGGTGAAATTCTGGCATCAGATGGGGCTGACCCGTGCCATCCTGTCCCGTGAGCTGTCGCTGGACGAGATCGAAGAGATCCGCATGCAGGTGCCGGAGATGGAGCTGGAAGTGTTCGTCCATGGCGCCCTGTGCATGGCTTACTCCGGCCGCTGCCTGCTCTCCGGTTACATCAACAAGCGTGACCCCAACCAGGGCACCTGCACCAACTCCTGCCGCTGGGAGTACAAGGTGCACGAGGGTAAAGAAGATGACGTGGGCCAGATCGTCCACCGTCAGGAGCCCATCGCAGTGCGTCCCGACAACACCCTGGGCCTTGGCAAACCGACCGATGCGCTGGTGCTGCTGGAAGAGTCCAACCGCCCGGGCGAATACATGAGCGCGTTTGAAGACGAGCACGGCACCTACATCATGAACTCCAAGGATCTGCGCGCCGTCGAGCACGTCGAGCGATTGACCAAGATGGGCGTTCACTCGCTGAAAATCGAAGGCCGCACCAAGTCCTTCTACTACTGCGCCCGTACCGCCCAGGTCTATCGCAAGGCCATCGACGATGCAGTGGCGGGTCGTCCGTTCGATCGCAGCCTGATGGGCACCCTCGAGAATCTGGCCCACCGCGGCTACACCGAGGGCTTCCTGCGCCGTCACAACCACAGCGAATACCAGAACTACGACTACGGCTACTCCGTCTCCGACACCCAGCAGTTTGTCGGCGAGATCACCGGTCGCAACGGTGACATGGTGGAAGTCGAGGTGAAGAACAAGTTCCTGGTGGGCAACAGCCTGGAGCTGATGACGCCGCAGGGTAACCTCAGCTTCAATCTGGAGCAGATGCAGAACCGCAAGGGCGAGCTGATTGATACCGCACCGGGCAACGGCCACGTAGTCTATGTGCCGGTACCGAAGGAAGTGGACATCAACTACGGCATCCTGCTGCGCAATCTGGGCGAGCGTCAGGATACCCGTCAGCCCCACTCGGCGGCCTGAGATGGCACTGCTCATCACCGACAAGTGCATCAACTGTGACATGTGCGATCCCGAGTGCCCCAACCAGGCAATCAGCCTGGGTGAGGAGATCTACGAGATCGACCCCAGTCGCTGCACCGAGTGCGTCGGTCACTATGAGAAGCCGACCTGTATCAGCGTCTGCCCTATCGACTGCATCATCTGGGATCCCGCTCATGTGGAGACCGAAGATCAGCTGATGGAAAAGTTCGTCCGGATGCACCGGCAGTAACTCCGGCATCAGCGTCTGCAACTCACAGACTGCATCATCCGGGATCCCGCCCATGTGGAAACTGAAGATCAGCTGATGGAGAAGTTCGTGCGAATGCACCGGCAGTAATACCGGCATCAGCGTCTGCTCTACATAGACTGCATCCTCCGGGATCCCGCGCATGTGGAGACTGAAGATCAGCTGATGGAAAAGTTTGTGCGGATGCACAGGCAGTAAAACGAAAAAAGGCCGAGCAATCGGCCTTTTTTGATCCTGCGTCAGCGGCTGGCCATCACTTGCCGACCAGCCGGCTCAGCTGGTCCAGCTCGCGCTGGGCCTCCAGCATCCTGGTCTGGGACTCCTCCAGCTTGGCCTGCTGCTTGGCAATTTTCTCCGGCTTGCCACTCACTCTCGCCTCCTGCAACTCGAGCAGACGCTCGTCCACCTCGCCACGCAGCTTGTGAACCCGCTCTTTCTGCTCCTTGAGCAGCCCCTCATCGGTGCAGTTGGCCTTGATATTGCGCGCGGCCAGCTCCAGCCCGGCAATCTGCCCGGCATTGTTGTGTGCTTTGGCAAACACCAGCTGGTCGTTGACGGCCTGCAGACGCGCCTTGCAACCGACCGCTTCACTGCCATAGGCCTGACCCGCCAATAGCAGCAACCCTATTCCTACACTTTTCCACATCTTGATTTACCCGGTCATGTTTGCGAACTGACCATAAGAACCGTGTTTCGCCAACGGGTCAAGCAAGCAGGAAAAAGGTGCGACAGAAGTTGTGCGACATCACGCAATCATCACTCTATTGGTTCTACAATGACGCTTTTTAGGATCAGGAGTCTCTTATGAATCAACAAATTGTGGTGATTGCCAACGGCGCCCCCTACGGCAGCGAATCCCTGTTCAACGCACTGCGCCTCGCTATCGCCCTCAACGAGCAGGGTGGTGCCAGTCTGAAGCTGTTCCTGATGTCTGATGCGGTGAGCGCGGCGCTGGCCGGTCAGGCACCGGCCGAAGGGTACAACCTGCGTCAGATGCTGGAGATCCTGCTGGCTCAGGGCGTCACTATTCGCCTGTGCAAGACCTGCACCGATGCCCGTGGCATCACCGCCCTGCCACTGATCGAGGGCATTGAGGTCGGCACCCTGCCGATGCTGGCCCAGTGGACCCTGGTCGCCGACAAGGTACTGACCTTCTGATCGTCTCTTCTTGCCCTGTACTCCCCCACTTGTGCCACTGAGCATCTCACGTCAGGCAAAGTGGGGGGCATTTCGCTCCCTCGCTCCTCAATGACTACAATGTCAGTTGCCCATTCTGCTTGCCCTGCACCGCTTCACGGACAGAGTAATGGCCCAGTCATGGACAGAGGACGACGATGAATCCGACCGAACAGACCCTGCTTGAGCAGATGCGCATCACCGAATTCGAGATTGCCCATCGCAAGGAGTTGCTGCTGCTCAGCGAGCAGGATGTGGCGCTGCTGGCAAGCTATTGCGGCAAGATAGAGCCACGGATCGATGCCCTGGTCGATCGCTTCTACCAGCAGCAGACGGCCATCACCGAAATCGCCCTGCTGATCGGCGATGCCGATACCCTCACCCGATTGCGCACCGCACAACGGCGCTATGTGCTCGATCTCTTCAGCGGTCATTACGATCTGGAGTACGTTAACAACCGGCTGCGGATCGGGCTGGTGCACAAGCGGATCGGGGTCGAGCCCAAACTCTATCTGGCCGCCATCAACACCCTCAAGGCCCTGCTGATCGAGGATATTTTCGAGCAGATCCGCGATGAACCGGAGCGCCTCGTCATGCTGGCCGCGCTGGACAAACTCTTTCTGTTCGACATCACCCTGGTGTTCGAGACCTATATTCGCAGTCTGGTGTCGGAAATAGAGTCCTCCAGAGAGAAATCGGAAAGTTATGCCAAGAGTCTGGAGCAGAAAGTGCGCGAACGAACCAGACAACTGGAGGAGCTGAACCGCACCGATGCCCTGACCGGATTGCTCAACGTTCGCCACCTTAACGAGCTGCTGTTGCTGACCCTGCGCACCTGCCAGCGCCGTGCCGAACCCATGGCCATCGCCTATCTCGATATCGATAACTTCAAACAGATCAATGACACCGAAGGACATCAACGCGGCGACGAGATCCTGCGGATCGTCGGCCACTGCATCCGTCAGGTCTTTCGTGCCGAAGACAGCTGCTTTCGCTATGGCGGGGATGAGTTCTGTCTGATCCTGCCCAACTGCAGCGAGAGTCAGGCCAGGGATATCTATCTCAAACGACTGACCCAGGCCATCAAGGGTCAGCTGGAGGATCTCACCCTCAGTATTGGTATCGCCCAGACCGGGCCGGATCACTACGATGACGGGCTCAACCTGATCCGGCTGGCCGACGAGAGAATGTACGCGGCCAAAAAGGCGCTCAAGGAGATAACCCCGGGCAGCACCCACTGATCCCCGGGGCTGGCTGTCAGCCTCGCTTCGTTGCCGCGGGGAGCGAAGCGGGACGGGAGACCCTGGCCCCCCACTCATAGAGCGCAAAAATCGCCACACAGAGCAGCGCCATCAGCACATAGAGCAGCTGACCGCTCCACTGTTCGAGGATCCAGCCTCCCAGCAGCGCGCCGGCGGCCCCTCCCAACCCGGCCAGTGCGCTGGCACCAAAGTAGCTCCCCTTGAGATGAGCGGGGGCCATCTGATCGATCAGCACGTTGAGCAGGGGGAACAGGATGGTCTCGCCAATGCTGAGCAGCAGCACGGCGCCAAACCAGTGGCTGCGCACCGTCGGGTCTCCCAGTGCGAAGAGCAGCTGGGCCGCCAGAAAGAGCGCCATGCCGATATGAAGCCGCACCCGCACCGGCCAGCGCGACAACAAGCGCAGCAGCGGAAATTGCAGCAGCACCACGGTCAGGGCGTTGGTCGCCACCAACAGGGCAACCAGCTCGGCCACCTGCGGCATACCGGCCCGGGTCAGGTATTGCACCAGCGGTGAGTGAAACTGGGAGTAGACCAGCACCATCAGGAGATTGGCCATCACCAGCAGCAGGAAGGCGCGATCCGCCAGCAACACCTTGATGGCATCTCGCAGCCCGGGGCCAGTCGTCCCCGGCTTGCCTGTGCTGCCAGCCCGGCGAAATCCCCAGCCAAAGGCCAGTGCCAGCAGCAGATAGCTCACCACCAGAAACAGGAAGGTCTCCTGCTGGGCGTTGATCCCGAGAGTCACCCCGAGCAGCGGCCCCAGCGCGGCCCCCAGGTTGAGCAGAAAATAGCGCAGGTGCAGTGCCAACTCCCGCGCCTTGGCCGAGGCCAGACTGTCGGCCATCAGCGCCTTGCCGGGGGCATCGATGAGTCCCGACGAGAGGCCGCTGCCCATCACCCCGATCCCGAGCCAGAACACCTCGTGCGAAAAACCGAGCAGGCCGAAACAGAGCATCGCTACCAGACAACCAGCGATCAGTATGCTGCGCCGCCCGAAGCGATCAGAGAGCCAGCCGCCGTAGAAACTCACCAGGGTGGAGAGGGCCATCGAGCCACCCAGCAGCAGGCCGATGAAGGTGGCCGAGAGGTCATACTCCCGATAGAGCAAAATGGAGAGGAAGGGCCACACCATGTAGTAGCTGGTGCGCACCATGAAAGTGCCCAGAATGACGATCCAGACCAGCGGGGTAAATTGCCTCAAGGTGCGCCACGGCATCGGCCAGCTCCGGGGCCCGATGGGGCCAACAATAACTAAGGGGAAGCCTTCTGTTGTAACAGAGGGCTTCAATAGAAACAACGATCGCTCACCAGCAAGGTGCAACCGGATGCAAAAAGGCCAGCCGGTGGGCACCGGCTGGCCTTTTTATCACGGGACTTTCTTCGGGCTAACGCCAGAGGGCCAGGCTTAGCGCCAGGGACTCTGCTGCCACAGACGTCTCAGTCCGGCTTCCAGCGCCTGCGCGCCCTGCTGTCCCAGCTTCTGGGTCAGGCTTTTTGGCTTGCGATAGCTGATGCCGACCACCTTGTGGTGGCTGGCCTGCGCCAGCAGGTAGTCATCGCTGGTGCAGAGGGTATCCACCAGCCCCAGCCCCTTGGCCTGGCTCGCCAGCCAGTGCTCACCGGTCGTGACCCGATCGATATCGAGTTGCGGGCGGTGCTCGGCCACAAAGGCCTTGAAGCGCTCGTGGATCGCCGCCAGCTCCTCGCGAAACTTCTCGCGCCCCAGATCGTCGTTTTCGCCGAACATGGTGATGGTGCGCTTGTACTGACCGGCGGTGTGCATCTCGAAATCGATATCGTGCTTTTTCAGCAACTTGTTGAAGTTCGGCAACTGGGCGATCACCCCGATGGAGCCAACGATGGCAAAGGGGGCAGCCAGGATCTTGTCCGCCACGCAGGCCATCATGTAGCCACCGCTCGCCGCCACTTTGTCGATAGCCACGGTCAGTGTGATGTCCTTATCCCGCAGACGCTGCAACTGGGAAGCAGCCAAGCCATAGCCATGCACCACGCCGCCACCGGATTCGAGCCGCAGCAGTACCTCGTCGCCGGGCTGGGCCACGCCGATCACCGCGCTCACCTCCTCGCGCAGGGAGGCCACCTCTTTGGCATCCATGCTGCCGTTGAAATCGAGCACGAACAGGCGACTGCGCTCATCACCCGCCTTGGCGCGCTTTTTCTGCTCCTCTTTCTGCTGCTTTTCCAGCACCTTGCGCTCGGCCTTGCTGGCGAGTGCGCTCTTGAGCGCAAACTGCCCCTGCTCCAGCTCGCTCGAGAGATCGGTCACCACCAGCTCGCCCTTGCGCGCTTTCGGCTGGCGAGTGCTGACGATCATCAGAATGATGGCGCCGATGGCCAGCAGGAAGGTCACTGTCTTGGCCAGAAACAGGCCATATTCGGTCAGAAATGTCACGATGGACTCCACAATGGATCGGTTTTCGTCACATTCTAGGGAGTTTGGCGAAGGCGCGCAAAAAATCGCAGCCAGAGCCTGGAAAAACCAACCCAAGCATCACAACCTCTCTATTTTCTTCACATTTTTCTTGCCGCTGGCTGGTCAAACGGGCGCGCGGATCAGTACACTTGGCGCCGATTGCCATGCACTTATGGCCGGAATTTGTTAACAGGAGTTGTCATGCTCGATTATCAGGCACCCCGCGATCTGCTCAAGGATAAAGTCATTCTGGTCACCGGTGCCGGCGACGGGATCGGCCGCGAAGCCGCCCTCACCTACGCTGGCCACGGTGCCACCGTGATCCTGCTCGGCCGCACCAGCGCCAAACTCGAAGCCGTGTATGACCAGATTGAAGCCGCCGGGTATCCGCTGCCCGCCATCGTGCCGGTGGATCTGAAAGGGGCCACCGCCGCCCACTACCGCGGCATGGCGGAAACCTTCGCCCAGCAGTTTGGCCGCCTCGACGGCGTGCTGTTCAACGCCGGTCTGCTCGGCACCCTCTCCCCGTTTGAACACATTCAGGAGAAGGAGTGGGACGAGGTGATGCAGGTCAACGTCAAATCGGAATTCCTGCTGACCCAGGCACTGCTGCCGCTGCTGCGCCAGACCGCCAAGGCGCAGGGCGAAGCCTCCATCGTCTACACCTCCTCCAGCGTGGGACGCAAAGGGCGCGCCTACTGGGGCACCTATGCCATCTCCAAATTCGCCATCGAGGGGATGATGGAAGTGCTGGCCGACGAGCTGGAGAACACCGGTGTGCGGGTCAATACCCTCAATCCGGGCGGCACCCGCACCAAGATGCGCGCCAGCGCCTTCCCGGCGGAAGATCCCATGAACCTCAAGACCCCGGCCGATCTGATGCCCCTCTACCTCTACCTGATGGGGTCGGACAGCCGCGGCAAAACCGGCCAAACCTTTGTGGCCCAGCCCAAATAAATCAATAAAATACCCAGAGTGTTGTACGGCAGGGGTTAAATTGAATAGGGAGCACAGGCTCCCTGTAGAAGCCCCTGACCATCCTATCTCCAATCAGGTTGAACTATGTTTCGTCCCAAGAGCACGTTTGAGCAATGGCGGATCTTTCAGGCGGTAGTCGACTGCGGCGGCTACGCCCAGGCGGCCGAGGCGCTGAACAAGAGCCAGTCCTCCCTCAATCATGCGGTTGCGAAGTTGCAGCAGAGCCTGGGGGTTCCCCTGCTGGAGGTGCGCGGCCGCAAGGCGGTGCTGACCCCGGCGGGCGAGATCTTCCTCAAGCGGGCCCGTCAGTTGAGCCAGCAGGTGGAAGAGCTGGAGAATCTGGCCAACAACCTGGAGCGGCAGTGGGAGCCGCAGATCAACCTCTATGTCTCGGCGTTGCAGCCAAGGGATCGCCTCTATCGGGCGCTGGCCAGCTTCTATCCCCGCAGCCGGGGTTGCCGGGTCAACCTGCACGAGCGTATTCACTGCCACTTCAACGCCCTGCAACCGGGGGATCTGATGCTCTCCGAGCACCTGCCCGGCGATCGCACCGGCCTGTTGCTGGACGAGGTATGCCTGCTGCCCCTCTGCGCCGCCAGCCATCCGCTGGCACAGGAGGAGGGGCCCATCCGCAGCGATGTGCTGATCGGCTACAACCAGATCAGCCTCCATCCCCCCATTCACCGCTCGGTGGACTGGAACGATGCGGATGACACCGGCTGGAAGGCGACCCACTACCACGAAGTGCTCGCCATGCTGCGACTCGGCCTCGGCTATGCGTGGCTGCCGCGCCATCTGGTGGAGCGGGAGCTGGCGGAAGGCTCACTCATACAGCTGGATCTGGAAAGCGGCAACGAGCGCCACCTCTACACCTACCTGCTGACACTCTCCCCCGAGGCCCTCGGCCCCGCGACCGAGCTGCTGCTGCGCTGCCTGCGCAACGAGTATCAGGGCGAATCATCGCCGCTCCCGCACGCCCAGCCCCAGCACGGCAAATAGCAGCCACATCACCCCGTCAGACGTTGGGCACCCGCCAGCAGGCGGCCAGCGCCGCCAGTGCCAATCCCAGCGCCACCATAAAGACCCCGTGGAAACTCCACACCTCCGCCACCACACCGGCGATGGCCCCCGCCATGATGGAGCCGGTGCGGATGCTGTTGGCAAACAGGGTGGTCGCCACCCCGGCCCGCCCCGGCATCAGATCCTGAAAGTAGGACATGCCGATCCCCGCCACGATACCGATGAAGATGGCGTTGAACAGCTGCAAGGCAATCAGGGCGTATTGATCGGTGAGAGTCACCAGACCGGTGTAAAAGGCCGCACCGGCCAGCACCGCCAGCAACATCATGGGGCGCTTGCCAAAGCGGGCCGTGTAGTAACCCGCCAGCAACATGAAGGGGATCTCCAGCGCCGCTGCCGTGCCCATCAAGATACCTGCCAGTTTCTCCTCCAACCCCAGCTCGCGGGTGATGTAAAGCGGCATATTGATGAGGTACATGCTGTTGCAGGTCCACATCAGGGTGGAAGCGATAAACAGCGCCCGCACTGCCGGATCCCGCCAACTGCTGACCCGCTCGATATCTTCATCCATCTTGGGCAGCGGCAGGGAGGGCAGCCAGCGCCACACCACCAGGGCGCAGAGCAGGTAGGCTAGTGCCGAGGCCAGGTACATCAACTCGAAGCCGTAGCCGATGGCCAGCGCGAAGGCGATGGGCGGACCTATGACCCAGGCCAGCGAAAATTGAGCCCGCATCACCGAGCTGAACATGTCCGCCCGCTGGTTGCGGCTGTCGGAATACTCCCGCGCCAGCGCAAACAGTTGTGGGCTGGCAGTAGCCGCCAGCGCCGCCAGCATGACCCCCAGACTCGCCAGCAGCCAGTAGTTGCGGTTCCAGGCAAACAGCAGGGAGAGCGCCACCCCGGCAAAACAGCAGCGCAGGATCAGTCGCTTGCGATCCCCCTTGTTATCGGAGCGGTGGCCCAACCACTGGCTGACCAGAATGCCCACCACGGCGTTGATGGTATAGAAGAGCCCGACCAGAAAGGGGCGCACCTGCACCTCCTCGGCCAGAAACAGGCTTAAGGTAGGCACCTGCAATGCCACCGCGACGCCGGTCATAAAGGTCACGGCAAGAAACGAAAGAGAGACGGGGTCCGGGCGTTTGACCGCCGCTATCGACAAGCTCATAGGGTTACCACTGATTGGAAGGACGATACGGGCTAACGCTCGGCAGCCGTATGAAAATTCGGCGCTTATCTTATGCCATTATCAAGAGCGGGCTCAAGGATGGCATAAGCGGGTGTGCGCCTTGCGAGGGAAGCC
The DNA here is from genome assembly GCF_001921245.1 of Aeromonas sp. YN13HZO-058. Lineage (NCBI taxonomy): Bacteria > Pseudomonadati > Pseudomonadota > Gammaproteobacteria > Aeromonadales > Aeromonadaceae > Aeromonas > Aeromonas sp. YN13HZO-058. The sequence continues at coordinate 72,102 of NZ_MQSY01000014.1, forward strand.
GCGACCCCGTAGAGTGAAAGCCCATCCTGCCAGCACAAGGAGTTCGCATGTTTGATTTTGATCAGGAAGTAGACCGCAGTGGCACCATGAGCCTGAAATGGGACAAGTACAAGGGTCAGGATGTGCTGCCCATGTGGGTTGCCGATACCGACTTTGTCTCCCCCCCGTCCGTGATAGAGGCGTTGACCAAACGGGTCGCCCACGGCATTTTCGGCTATTCACGCCCCTCGCCACGCCTGATCGAACTCATTATCGAACGGATGGCTGCCCGCTATGGCTGGACAATCGAACCCGAATGGCTGGTATTCCTGCCGGGCGTGGTGCCGGGACTCAACCTCGCCTGCAAGGCGTGGAGCCAGCATGGCCGCGGCATCATCACTCCCAAGCCGGTCTACTACCCCTTCCTGCAGGCGCCGGGCTTCAATGATCGTCCCCTGCTCACCGTCCCCATGGTAGAAGAAGCCGGTCGCTGGGTGCTGGATCTGGCTGAACTGGAACGTCAGGCTCCCGCCGCGGACCTGCTGCTGCTCTGCAACCCCCACAACCCGGGCGGCACCATCTTTACCCGTGACGAGCTGCTGGCCATCGATGCCATCGCCGCGCGCCACAATCTGGTGATCTGCTCCGATGAAATCCACTGCGATCTGCTGCTGGATAAAAACGCCCGCCACATTCCCTACGGCGCCATCAGTCCGGAGGCGGCCGAGCGCTGCGCGGTGATGATGGCCCCGAGCAAGACCTTCAATATCGCCGGTCTCTGCTGCGCCTTCGCCATCATCCCCAACGCCCGTCTGCGCTTCCGGCTACAGCAGGCGATGCGCGGCATCAGCGCCGATGTCAATTTGCTGGGCTTTGTCGCCGCCGAAGCGGCCTATGAGGGTGGCGAGCAGTGGCTGACCGAGCAGCTCGACTATCTGGCGGCCAATCTGGCCCTGATCCAGCAGGCGGTGGCCCGCTGGCCCGGCGTCAAGCTGGCCAGCCATCAGGCGACGTATCTGGCCTGGTTCGATGTGAGCGCCCTTGGCCTTGCCGATCCCATCGCCTTCTTCGAGCAGGCCGGGGTCGGCCTCTCCCCCGGTGCCCAGTTTGGCGACGGCCAGTTTGTGCGGCTCAACTTCGGCTGCACCAAAGCACGGCTGAGCGACGCGCTGGCGCGGATGGAGCGGGCGATCCTCAACCACAGCAAGCCCTGATCAGCCAGCAACGGGATGGGCAAGCCCCATCCCTTTTACCCGGTGTTATCAGCCCGCGGTCAACTCAGTCAACGGTCAATTATGTCGCTACGGATCTTGCATCACCTTCTGCTCCCCCTCTGTGCACTCTCTGCGCTGCTCCCCTTTGGCAGCCAGGCGCTGACCATAGGAACGGGCCCGCTCAACGGGGTCTACTACCCGACCGGCGGCGCCATCTGCCGGGTGCTCAATGCCGACCATGCCCTGCACGGGGACAGCTGCACCGTGCAGAGCACCCGTGGCTCGATGGCCAACCTCAAGGCGCTCGGCAAGGGGGAAGTACAGCTGGCGCTGGTGCAGTCCGATGTGTTGCATCACGCCCTGCACGGCACCGGCCCCTTCAGCGGGCAGGGTGCCAACCACCAGTTGCGCAGTCTGTTTCGCCTCTATCAGGAGTCGCTGACCCTGCTGGCCGCCCCCGACAGCGGCATCACCACTCTGGCGGATATCGAGGGGAAACGGGTCTATCCGGGCAACAGCGGCGCCGGTGAACAGATCACCAGCCAGGCCCTGATGGCGGCCATGGGATGGCAACCCGGGCAGTTTGTCGCCTATCAGCTCAAATCGAACAGCGAACCGCTGGAAGGACTGTGCGATGGCTCGCTGGATGCCGCTTTTGTGGTAGCCGGTCACCCCAGTCAGGCGGTTGGCGATCTGATCAGCCGCTGCAAGGTGCGCCTCATCCCCATCGAAGGGGAGCAGATCGACACGCTGCTCAAGCAACACCCCTACTACCAGCGCAGCCACATCGCCGCCAACCTCTATCTGGGGCAGACGGCCTCCATCAATAATATCGGGATGAGTGCCGAGCTGGTGGCGCTGGCCAGCCTGCCAGATCCTATCGTTCGTACCGTGCGCGATACCCTGCTGGCCCGGATCAAGCAGTTCAGCCGGTTGCATCCGGCCCTGAGCAAGGTGACCCCCGAGCAGTTGCAGGCGCAAACCGAGCTGCCCCTCCATGCGGGGATGTCGGATCAGCCGCCAGCCCCCTTGTCACTGACCCCCGAGCAGTTAACCGCGGAACAGTTGGCGCCGGAGCAGTTAACAGCTGAGCCATCAACCTCGGAGGCAGCACCAACGGCAGAGCAGGTGAGTGCCGCCGACGGGACGGCAATCCCCCTTGAGGCCCCCTCCGACGCCACCGCCACCAGCAGTGCCGCAGTGGCGACAGAAGCCACAGAGGCCACACCCTTGCCCGAAGAGGTGCTCGAGGTGATCCCTGATCCAACGGCGCCCGCTACCGAGGTTGAGAGCGAGGCCCCCTCAACCTCTTCCGCTGTGTCAACGGCGCCATCGGCTGCTATCTCGACCGAACTGCCGCAAAGCACCTCTGCGGCAACTGCGCCGCAAGAGCAGGCAACCCAGCCTGCCAGTAGCGCGGTGACTGGCGGAACCCCGCAGCAGGATAAAACCGACACACCTCCCTCCCCTGCCGCCAGCGCAGCCACACCGCTGCAGCCCTGAGTGGTCAGCTCCAACAAATACATCAGGGCAGCCTCGGCTGCCCTGATTGTTTACGCGCGTTCGATAGTGGTGCAATTGATAGCGGCGCAATCACCTTGATTGGCGCGATCACCTTGCCGCCCCGCTACGGCTCCACTCCCCGGGTCAGATAGGGGTTGGGCTTCTGGATCTCCTCCTCCACCCAGTGCAGCAGCTGCTTGATGGCCCTTGATAACACCTGATTCTGACGCACCACGTAGCCCAGACTGGTACCGGGAAAGTCGCTCAGGCTGGTGACCGGCGCGGTGAGGTTGAGGCGCGGATGCAGGGAGAAGTCAGGCACGATGGCGACGCCAAACCCCGCCTCGGCCCAATCCAGCTGGGCGTCGACGCTGCCTACCTCCATGATGCGACAGGGGGGCAAGGCCAGCAGCGGCAGGGACGGGTCGATCAGCGCCCGGGTACGGGTATCGTGACCGAGCAGGATCAGGGTCGGCTCATCAAGCGGATCGCTCTCTCCCGCCACCGCCCGCGCCTGCCAACGGGCGAGGCCGTGACCCAGCGCGCACCAGGTCACCTGTTGCAGCTCGGTATAGAAGAGCGGCTCGCTGCGCTTTTGCGCCATGACAAAACCCAGATCCGCCTTGCCCGCTTTGACCAGCTCGGCGGCCTGATCCGAGGTGGTATTGAACAGGGTGAGGTCGATGCCGGGGAACTCCCGCTTGAAGCGCTGGAACGGCTGGATCAGCAGCAGGCGGGAGATGATGTCGCTGGCGGCAATGGCCAGCGTCCCCTGACTCAGCTGGTTGAGGGCATTGAGATCGGACTGACAGAGCTGCAATTCGGCGATGGTGCGCTCGGCGCTTTGCAGCAGCCGCTCCCCCGCCTGAGTCAGGCGAAACGGACTGCGCTCAATCAACCGCACCCGGGTCGCCTGTTCCAGCCGCTTGATATGCAGGCTGACATTGGGCTGGGTCATGTGCAGCTCGGTGGCGGTCTGGCCAAAATGTTGCAATCTGGCCAGGGTGACAAAGGTTTGCAGCCAGTGAATGTCCAGCATAAGAGTCCCTCAACCCGCGATGTGCGGGGCTTGCTCGGCAAATTTGGGCGGTTTGCCGCTTAATTGGCCACAATTATATGGTTTTCTTATCGGAATTATAAAGATAATTAATTTTTCTAATCCGCATCAGGCTCCTAGGATGGACGCCTAACGTCTTAGGAGAAAGAGTCATGTCGTCTATCGTAGTCGTAGGTGCTAACTGGGGTGATGAAGGCAAAGGCCGCATCGTTGATTATCTGGCAGGTCAAGCTGGCGCCAGCATTCGCTTCCAGGGCGGCAACAACGCTGGCCACACCGTGGTCAACGACCTTGGCACCTTCAAGCTGCACCAGGTTCCGAGTGGCGTATTCAACCCGGATTGCCTGGTTGTCCTCGGCCCGGGCATGGTGATCAGCCCCGAGAAACTGACCGTCGAACTGGATGAAGTCAAAGCCTCCGGCGTGACTCCGAAGCTGGCCATCTCTGACCGCGCCACCCTCTGCCTGCCGCTGCACGCACTGGAAGATACCCTGGAAGAGCAACGTCTGGGTGACGGCGCCTATGGCTCTACCCGTCAGGGCATCGCCCCTGCCTACGGCGATCGCGTCATGAAGAAAGCGATCCTGGTCGGCTGGCTGAAACAGCCGGAAGTGCTGGTCGAGCGCATCCAGTTCATGCTGGACTGGAAACTGCCGCAGATGAAGGCAATCTACCCCTCCTTCGAATTCACCCAGACTGCCCAGGAGATGGCCGACTGGCTGCTGGAAGTCTCTGCACCGTGGATCGACGCCGTTTGCAACGTCAGCATGCCGCTCAAAGCGCTGCAGGCGGAAGGCAAGACCCTGCTGTTCGAAGCGCAGCTGGGCGCTGGCCGTGACCTGATCTACGGCGAATACCCCTGGGTCACCTCCTCCCACGTATCTGGCGCCTACGCCGGTATCGGTGGCGGTCTGCCGGCACTGCGTCCGGAGCGCGTCATCGCGGTGGCCAAGGCATTCAGCTCCTCTGTCGGTACCGGTACCCTGCTGACCGCCATGGAGAACCAGGACGAGTTCCGCAAGATCACCAACGAGTTCGGCGCCACCACCGGCCGTCCCCGTGATGTCGGTTACTTCGACGCGGTCGCCACCAAGAACGGTGTCGAGCTGCAAGCCGCCACCGAAGTGGCCCTGACCAAGCTGGACTGCCTGACCGGTCTGCCGGATCTGAAGATCTGCGTGGCCTACGAAGGTGCCCACACCGAGAACCCGATTTGGCCGCAAACCGCTGCCCTGAAGCCGGTTTACGAGCAGATGGAAAGCTGGAGCGAAGACATCACCGGTTGCCGCACCTTCGAAGAGCTGCCGCGCGCAGCCCAGCAGTACGTGCTGCGTATCGAAGCGCTGCTCGGCGTACCGGTTCCGATGGTTTCCGTCGGCCCGGGCCGTGACGAGATGATCCTGCGCTAAGCCGCACCTCTCTTCGTCAAACAAAAACCGGCATCCATGATGCTAATGCCAGTCAGTTAAGCCTGACTGGCATTGTTTTTATTGGCTTTTTTCACACTATACCTCTGTGGCCTTGGCTTCAC